>CADBQZ010000116.1 GCA_902796865.1 uncultured Ruminococcus sp.
GAGAAAAAAGAGCTCCGCAATATGCAGCTTTTCACGCAGTATGCTATATCCGCATCAGCAGAAGCCTTAAAGGACAGCAGCACTGACTTTTCCGATCTTGATCCATTTGAAGTTGGAGTTATAATAGGCGTTGGCATCGGCGGTATCGAGTTTATCGAGGAACAGCACTCAAAAATGCTCGACAAGGGAGCATCAAGAATATCACCTTTCTTCGTACCTATGATGATAGCTAATATGGCAGCAGGCTCGGTCGCTATGAAGTTAGGCTTCAAAGGCGATAACTTCTGTGCAACATCTGCCTGTGCTTCGGGTACTCACGCTATAGGTGAGGCTTTCAGAAAGATAAAGGACGGCTATCTTACAGCCGCTGTCTGCGGCGGTGCCGAAAGCGCTGTAACAAAATTCGTAATGGGCGGATTTTCAAGTATGCACGCACTTTCAAAGTCGCAGGATCCTCTGGACGCTTCAAAGCCTTTTGACAAGGAAAGAGACGGCTTTGTTTTAGGTGAGGGTGCCGGAATACTTATCCTTGAAGAATACGAGCACGCTAAGGCAAGAGGTGCTAAGATATATGCAGAGCTTGCAGGCTACGGCGCTACAGGCGATGCTTACCATATCACTTCACCTGACCCGGAGGGCGCTGGTGCCGCAAGAGCCATGAGCTTTGCGGTCAAAGAAGCAGGTCTTGAGCCTTCCGACATCACCTATATAAACGCTCACGGTACCTCCACCGGCTTAAACGATAAGTACGAGACAAGAGCCATCAAGAAGGCGCTGGGCGATGCCGCACAGGGCGTAAAGATCAACTCCACCAAGTCCATGATAGGACATCTTCTCGGCGCAGCAGGCGGCGTAGAAGCAGTAGTTACAGCACTTAGCGTCAAGAACGACTTTATCCACAGAACAATAAACTATAAAACTCCCGACGAAGAGTGCGACCTTGACTACACAACAGACAAGGGCACAGATATACAAGTTGATGCCGCTCTTTCAAATTCACTCGGATTCGGCGGTCACAATGGAACACTTTGCTTCAAGAAAGTAAACGACTAAAAGGAGAACAGGATCTATGAGCGATAAAATAATAGCCTGCGGACTTACCCTCAAAGAGATAGAAAAGCTCGCAGACAAGGTTGAAAAAGGAAATCTTTCTAAAATAAAGATAAAAAACGACGACAGCGAAGTATGTATCGAAAAATCTTCTGCACCTGTAATGGCAGCAGTACCTCCGATGCCTATGCCTGTCCAGAGCGCAGCAGTTCCTGCTTCAGTTCCGGCAGAAGCAGCCGCTGTGACCGGTGAAGAAAAGACATATGACGGAAATGTAGTAAAGTCTCCTATCGTGGGAACATATTATGCAGCTCCCGCACCCGATAAAGATCCTTTCGTAACAGTAGGCAAGCAGGTATCAAAGGGCGACGTTATAATGATAATCGAGTCGATGAAGCTCATGAACGAAGTACAGAGCGAACTTGACGGTGTAGTTACAGAGATACTTGTTGATAACGGTGAACCTGTTGAATACGGTCAGCCGATAATGGTAATAAAATAAATTTTGATTCGGAGGGTTGCAAAAATGCCTGAAATATTATACAATAGAGAACAGATAGAAGAGCTTATCCCTCACCGTGATCCGTTCCTTCTCATAGATGAGATACTTGAAATGGAACCCGGCAAAAAGGTAGTTGCGGTAAAGCATATAAAAGAGGACGATTTCTGGTTCAAGGGACATTTTCCGGGACATCCGGTAACTCCGGGTGTTCTTATGATAGAAATGCTTGCCCAGGCAGGCTGTGCGGCAATGCTCGCACTTCCCGAAAATAAAGGAAAGATAGGCTTTTTCGGCGGTATTGACAAAGCCAAATTCAAAAGACAGGTAGTGCCCGGCGATACGCTCAGACTCGAAGTCGAGATAATAAAAGTCAAAGGCCCTATCGGCATTGGAAAAGGCATCGCAACGGTCGATGGTCAGAAGGCGGTCACAGCCGAGATAACTTTTGCAATAAAATAGTTCTGAAAGAGAGCAGGATATCATGTTTAAAAAAATACTTATTGCCAACCGAGGCGAAATAGCAGTCAGGATAATAAGAGCCTGCCGTGAGCTTGGGATCCACTGTGTAGCTGTATATTCAGAAGCGGACAGCACCGCTCTCCATGCACAGATAGCAGATGAATCGGTCTGCATAGGCCCTTCAAACACCAAAGACAGCTATCTCAACATGGGCGCTATACTTTCGGCCTGCGAGATAACAGGCTGTGATGCTGTGCATCCGGGCTTCGGATTCCTTTCGGAAAATGCACACTTTGCAAAGATGTGCAGAAAATGCGGTATAGAATTTATCGGCCCGTCACCTGAATCTATTGAGATGTTAGGCGATAAAGCTACCGCAAAAGAGACTATGAAAAACGCCGGAGTACCTGTAATACCCGGTTCAGAAGGCGCTGTAAGAACTGTCGAGGAAGCAAAAGCTGCTGCCGAAAAGATAGGCTATCCTCTTCTTGTAAAGGCATCAGCAGGCGGCGGCGGACGAGGCATAAGACTCGTGGAAAGCGCCGATCAGCTCGAATCACAGATAAATATAGCAAAACAGGAAGCTAAAAACTTCTTCGGTGATGATGCTGTATATATGGAAAGGTTCGTAAAAGACCCACGCCATGTCGAGATACAGATACTCGCTGACAAACAGGGCAATGTTATCCATCTCGGAGAGCGTGACTGTAGTATGCAGAGACGCAACCAGAAAGTACTCGAAGAAAGCCCAAGCCCTGTTATGACTCCCGAACTCAGAGAAAAAATGGGAGAAGCTGCTAAAAAAGCAGCAAAAGCCTGCGGATATTACAATGCAGGTACGATAGAATTTTTGCTTGAAAACGACAAAGATTTCTATTTTATGGAAATGAATACAAGAATACAGGTCGAACACCCTGTCACAGAATTTGTAACAGACGTTGATCTGGTAAAGGCACAGATAAAGATCGCCGCCGGAGAACCTCTTGAATACAGTCAGAGTGATATAAAGCTCCGTGGACACTCTATCGAATGCCGTATAAATGCAGAAGACCCGAAGCATGGTTTCAGACCTTCCCCCGGAGAGATAAAAGCTCTCCATACACCGGGAGGCCCCGGAATTAGAATTGACAGCGCAGCATATCAGGGATATACTATCTCGCCTTATTATGATTCAATGATAGCAAAATTAATAGTTCACGCTCCGACAAGGGACGAAGCAATAATGAAAATGAAATGGGCACTCGCTGAATTTATAGTTGACGGCGTTGAAACAAATATCGACTTCCAGCTCGCATTGGTAAGGGACGAGACCTTCCAGAGCGGAAAATATACAAACAGGTTTTTAGAAAACTTCAAATTTGAATAAAAGGCGGTGAAAGTGGCAAATGAGTAATATTTTTAATGTTGTATCAAAAAGATTCAACAGCGGAAGCAGCGAACCGGAAAATAAAAACAATGTCAAAAATAATATACCCGACAATCTGTTTTTCAAGTGTCCAAGATGCCGCACTGTTGTTCCGAGATACACCTACAGAGATGTGAACAGAGTCTGCCCCAACTGTAACTATCACGGAAGACTCACCGCACAGCAGAGGATAGCACTTACAGTCGATAAAGGAAGCTTTCGTGAGATAGACGGCGGAATGATGAGCCGTGACCCGATAGACTTCCCTGACTATACAAAAAAACAGCAGGCGCTCCGTGAATCTACCGGACTTAAAGACGCTATAATAACCGGGGAAGCAAGAATAAGACGCATACCGGTGATGATAGGCGTTATGGATACACGCTATATGATGGCTTCAATGGGAAGCGTTGTCGGTGAAAAGATAACACGAACTATAGAAACAGCGACACGTAAAAAAATGCCTGTAATAATGTTTACAGCATCGGGCGGTGCCAGAATGCAGGAAGGTATAGTTTCTCTTATGCAGATGGCAAAGACCTCCGGAGCTGTCGCAAAACACAATGAAGCAGGACAGCTTTACATCACCGTTCTGACAGACCCCACAACAGGCGGTGTCACAGCATCGTTTGCATCTTTAGGTGATATAATAATAGCTGAACCTAAAGTGCTTGTAGGATTTGCCGGAAGACGTGTCATAGAAGGAACTATAAAGCAGAGACTTCCCGACGACTTCCAGCTTGCAGAATTTTTGCTTGATAAAGGATTTGTCGATATGATAGTCGAAAGAAAACGCATGAGAAGTGTTCTATCGCATCTTATGACGCTTCACGGCTATAAAAAGATAGAGGATTGAGGAGAGCATTCAGAATGAGCGAATTAACAGCGTGGGAGCGTCAGCTCCTTGTCCGTGAAAAAACACGCCCTACCGTGAATGATTATATACCGCTGATTTTTGACGAGTTTTATGAACTTCACGGAGACAGGCTCTACGGCGATGATGCTGCAATAATGGGCGGCATCGGCAGGATAGATGACCAGCCGGTGACTATACTTGCAGAAGTCAAGGGAAGAGATCTTAATGAAAATAAAAAGACCAACTTTGCAATGCCTCATCCCGAAGGATACCGAAAAGCATTGAGGCTTGCAAAACAGGCTGAGAAATTTCACCGCCCTGTAGTGTGTTTTATAGATACTCCCGGAGCATTCTGCGGTATTGAAGCGGAAGAACGAGGACAGGGTGAAGCTATCGCACGAAACATAATGGAATTTATGCGCCTGAAAACACCTGTGATCTCGGTGGTATTGGGTGAAGGCGGAAGCGGCGGAGCGCTCGCACTCGGAGTATGTGATAAACTCGGAATGTTAGAGAACGCTCTTTACTCGGTAATTTCCCCAAGAGGCTGTGCAAGCATACTATGGAAAGACGCTTCAAGAGAGCATGAAGCCTGCGATGTCCTGCACATAACTGCCGAGGATATGGTGAAATTCGGTGTTGCGGAAGGCATAATAGAAGAACCTAATGGCAGCGCCGAACATGACGTGTACAAAACAGCGGAAAATATCAAGGATTTTTTGGTAGATTCGCTGAAAGAAAATTTGCGAAAAGATATTGACATTTTGCTCGAACAAAGGTACACTAAGTTTAGGAAAATCGGAGAGTTCACAGAATAACAGACTCTTCCGTATTGTTACGTTATAATGGTGAATAAATACACCTTTATATAAAAAAGAAAAAGAAACGATGGAGGTTACTCAAATGGTATTTGAAAAGGTAAAAGCTATAGTTGTGGATCAGCTCGACGTTGAAGAAGATAAGGTAGTAGCTGATGCTGTTATCACAGAAGATCTCGGCGCTGACTCACTCGATGTAGTTGATCTTGTTATGTCGATTGAAGAAGAATTCGACATGGAGATCCCTGATGAGGCTGTTGAAGGAATCAAGACAGTCGGCGATATAGTTAAATATATCGAATCAAACCAGTAATAGAAAAAATTTATTTTAAATAAAGGCTGCACAGAATACTCTATGCAGCCTTTATTTTTGTATACAAAAAAGCGGATACTCTCTATACTTAGTATCCGCTTTTTCATATTTCTGCTCAATATCTCTGCATGATCTTTATTAAATACAAGTGTTATTTTCTGCCAACTTTTTTGTCGATGTATTTTGGCTCAAGTTTTGAATAGACGATCTTCTGTTCACTGTAAAGTCCTGCATAGCCCGAAACAACATAGGCAATACTGCAAGCCAGAAGATAAAATATAAAATGCTCCGCTCCGAAAAGCTCCATGCTAAGTATGACCGCCGTTATAGGACAGTTTGTCACTCCGCAGAACAGGCAGCAAAGCCCGACCGCAGCCCCGAATGAACAATCAAGCCCGATAAGCGGTGCAAAAAAGCTTCCGAATGCAGAACCTGCAAAGAACACCGGAAGTATCTCGCCGCCCTTATATCCGCAGCCTAGTGTAATAGCCGTAAATATCATCTTCAAAATAAACTCTTCGGCACCTGCCGGTGTCACAAACGCTCTCATTATAGCATCCGAACCAGCACCGTTATAGTCGTAAGTTCCGATAATGAATGTGAGCGCTGCAACGATAACACCGCCCGAAGCCGTCTTTATATATTGATTCTTAAAAAAGTGACTGAAAGCTTTGCCTGACATTTTCAGCATATAGCAAAAAAGTATGCTCAGCAGTCCGCATAAAGCCGCAAGAAGTGCCGTCCTGAGATATGCTGTAAAATTAGTGCTTTCGAGTATCACGCTCACGCTCATAGCCTTTACGCCAAAAAAAGACGACACCTTTAATCCGGTTATAGCCGCTATAACGCATGGCACGATAGCACTGTAGTGCATTATACCAACGCTTATAACTTCCATAGAAAAAAGCGCCGCTGCCGCAGGAGTACCAAAAAGAGCCGCAAATCCTGCGCTCATGCCGCACATGGTTATTATCCTGTGGTCTTGCTTATCGAATTTTAAAAGCAGTCCTATCTGAGAGCCTACACTTCCTCCTATCTGAAGAGCCGCACCCTCTCTTCCTGCCGAACCGCCTCCAAAATGAGTAAACACGGTGCCGAAAAATATACTGAGAGTATTCTTCCATGTCATCTTTTCGCCGTCACGAACAGCCATTATCACCATATTAGTACCCTTGTCGAAACGAAGTCCAAGAATATGATATACAGCCGTTACTGCAAGTCCGCACAATGGAAGCGAAAGCAGGATAAGCGGATATTTTTCACGCAGGCTTGCACATTCAGACAAAAGGAAATTGAACCCTGCTGCTATAAGTCCCACAACAACACTTACAGCAACAGCGATCAATGACCATTTTATAAGACTTTCAAATGTCTTGTCAACAAAACGTTCTGCCTTTCTCCAAAGCAGAAGAAACGAAAGCTTCATGGCTCATCAGTCTTCCACTATCATATCAGGAGTTATTGTATACTGTGAGCTATCGTAAACGTTTTCACCGCTTCTTGGAGTAAACTCAAAAATAGCTTCCTTCCATTCTTCCGGAGTAGTAAATGTCACATATCCTTTGACAGTCTGACCCGGCTCTGCATCATAATTCAGATCCTCAAAGTCTTCGATAGCTCTTCTTGCGATAATAGAAGTTACGGTGTCAAGACCAAGCTCCTTATCGCCGCCGTCAACCGATACCGAGAAGTTTCCGAGACTTGACACTGTTATGGTATCCTTTGTATTATTTGTTATCTCTACCAATGCAGCGTAAAGATTTCTAGGCTCCGGATATCTGTCATCAGGATCAAGAGTGTCGATGTAGACAACTTTCTTTATAGTTGAATCGCATCCGCCTACTGTTACCTTTTCATCTAAACCGCCTTTTACTATTTGAGCACTGTCTCTTGCTTCCTTTTCAGCAGAATCAAGAACAGCCGCCGAATCCACGTAAGAATTCTGGCTGTCATAGTATACTACATTTGCTCCGCCCGTGCTTTCTTTGCCGTCTGAACAGCCGCAAAACGGTACTGCAAGAACAGCCGCAGACATCACAGCAATAATTGATCTCATATTTTTCATAATTACCCTCCGAGAAAATTTAATTGATGTATTATATATTATACCACTTTATTCCGGAAATTTCAACCTAATAAAAGAAAACGCCCCCAAATTAATGGGGACGCTTCTCATGATAAGGGATAATTGTAGGATTTTGTCAAAATTAAAAGTTTATGAAGCTGAAAGATGGGATCTCTCTGTTCACAAAGCGCCAGCGCTGCTGACCGTAAATGCAGCTTCTATGAAGTGTAATAGTACCTGACGCTTCAAAACCTGATTCAATAAAATGTAATCAAGTTTTTTGTATTTGCACCTCTTCTCTTAAACGTATAAAAAATAATCAGCTGCTGAATTCGTTTGTGTTTGTTTTCTATGGTTATATTATAGCACATTATGCAGTATTTGTCAATAGTAAATCAATAAATATTGGCATTTTTGTAAATATACCACAATTATTCGGTTCACTAAAACGTTTAAGATTCAATATTTATCGTGAATGTGTCTAAAATTTCACAATCTATCGCTGATTTTGCCGATATTGAAGACCTCATTTTTTATAGTAAAAAAAATGTTATCCTCCGAACATTTAAGTATTTATGTTTTAAATCAACATATAATGTTTAAGACAATTTGTACTTGAAAAAAGCTGTATATTATGCTATTATATAATTATAAAACTGATATTATATAAAAAGAAAAGGTGATCCTTATTAAAAAAATCATATCTATCATACTGTCTTGTATGCTCTTTACCGCTGTTTTCAGCGGATACAGCGCTTACGCAGACGATGTTAAAGAGGAGATCGACAATATAACCCTCCTCGGAGACAGTATAACATACGGCTACGGTCTTTCCGAAAATGAGTACGATTACGGATACTATCTTGGCGAATATTTTGATGCAGAAGTTAAAAATCTAGCTCAGAACGGACTTACTACCGATGGTCTTTTAGAAAAGCTTGAACAGCAGGAAGTTATAGATTCAGTTGAAAATGCCGATCTTATATGCTTTTCTATAGGCGGAAACGATCTGCTCCATATATTCCTTGACGCTCTTTCTCAAAGCGGACTGTCATTCAATAAAGATGACGACAGCGAAGAAGGCTCAGGCGGTGCTCCGGATCTTAGCAGCCTTAACATATCGAGTGATATTATTACGAAATTCATGATGGATTATGCTTCTCAGCTTGCACCGGCAGCATCAAATGCAGGAGAAAACATAAAGACTATCACCGAAAAGATAAAGCAGATTAACCCGGCTGCTGAAATAGTTATACAGACTGTATATAATCCGTTCGATACTTCAAACGAAAAGATTGCTTTGCTTATGAAGTCTTTCAAAAGCTTTACATCTATGTATCTCGGAACTATAAATGCTGCTGTAAAGGAAGCGGCTCCGAATACTGCCGATATAAGCCTTAAATTCAGTGAGAAATCATATCTTTATACTAATATTGACAGTTTTGACATACACCCGAACTATATAGGACATTTTCTCATTGCCGAGGAAATAATCGAAACGCTGGGCATTACCGGAGATATGACTGCGCTCAAAGAAGCAGCAAACAGCATTCCATACGGAACATTCTCGCAGTTTCCTGACTATTTAAAACTTGAAATGGACGAAATATCCAACGGTCAGCTCCGAAGAGGCGGCCTTGAACAGGTTATCGAAAGGGCGAATGTCGCAGCCAAAGAAAATAATACTGAGAGTACAGAAAGTGCTGAAAATACTGAAACTACCGAAATAGCTTCCGAAGCCGAAACGACAGAAACGACTAAAAACGAAGAAAAAAGCAAAACAAAAGCTGTCATTTCAAAAGTATTTTTAGTTCTGGGCGCAATGCTTATATTTGCCGCATCAGTACTC
>CADBQZ010000117.1 GCA_902796865.1 uncultured Ruminococcus sp.
CCGATATGCAGGGAGCAAATCAAAGGATTTGCGTATCTGCAAGGGCTTTAAAATAATCTTAATGAATGCGCTGCATTCATTATATCACAACATTTATATTTTCTATTTTCATATCCTGTGTGCCTGTCATAAAACAGCCTTTCTCTTTGGCATATTTTATATAGCTTATGATCTCGTCTGTTATGATCTCTCCGGGGGCAAGTATAGGTATGCCCGGCGGATAGCACATTACAAACTCACCGCAGACTTCGCCGGCACTTTTTTCTATAGGCAAAGTTTTTTTCTTGCTGTAAAAAGCTTTTTGCGGTGCTATGACGACCTTTGGATTGATATATTCATGATCGAACATTCCCGCTTTGTCTTTGGAATACAATCTTTGTATTTCAGAAAGAGAAGATATGAGCCTTTCTATCTCAAGCGCTCTGTCGCCTGCCGAGATAATAGCAAGGATATTTCCTATATCACCGAATTCGATCTGTATGCCGTATTCATCACGCAGAATGTCATAGACTTCTATGCCAGCCAGACCAATATCACGGGTATGCACCGATAATTTTGTTTTATCAAAATCAAAAAAAGCATCTCCGTCACATAATTCATTACCGAATGCGTAAAGACCGTTTATCTTGTTTATTTCGTTTCTTGCATATTCTGCAAATGAAACAGTTCTGCGGAATATCTCTTTTCCGTTTAATGCAAGATTTTTTCTTGCAGTATCAAGAGATGATATAAGAAGATATGAACCGCTTGTTGTCTGAGTAAGATTTATTATCTGACGGATATAATCGCTGTTTATTTTTTCTCCGCATAGAAGTATCGAGCTTTGTGTCAGAGAACCGCCTGTTTTGTGCATACTTACTGCCGCAAGGTCTGCACCTGCTTTCATTGCAGATATGGGCATATCTTCGCCAAAGTAAAAATGTGTTCCATGCGCTTCGTCAGCAAGTACCAGCATACCATGCTCGTGAGCAAGGTCGGTTATAGCTTTTATATCAGAGCATACACCATAATAAGTTGGATTGTTTATAAGTACGGCTTTAGCATCCGGGTTTTCTTCGATTGCTTTTTTTACAGCATCTCTGCTCATTCCGAGAGGTATGCCTAGCTTTTTATTAGTACCCGGATCAACATATACAGGTATCGCACCGTTTACAACGAGCGCATTTATAGCGCTTCTATGGACGTTTCGGGGCATTATGATCTTTTCATTTGCTCCTACTGCCGCCATTATCATTGTCTGTACAGAGCCTGTTGTACCGTTTACGGTGAAGAATGCGCTGTGTGCGCCGAATGCGTCTGCTGCAAGTTCCTGTGCTTCTTTTATAACGCTTACCGGATGACAAAGGTTATCAAGCGGCTTCATAGAATTGACATCGGCTTTAAGACAATTTATACCTAAAAAATCGGTAAGTTCACGGTTTCCCCTTCCGCCTTTATGTCCGGGAACATCGAAGGGTACTACTCTGTTTTGAAGATGCTGCTTCAAAGCTTCAAGTACAGGAGCTTTATTTTGTTGTAATTTCATTTTGTTCACTCCGGTTTTGCATATACATTAGTGCCGCTGAATATCTCGATCATTTCTCTTCTCAGGCTGTTTGTTATATCAAGTCTTTCCTGAGGCGGAAGTTCATATACATCTGTGTTGAAGAGATAGTTTTGCAGCTGAAGTTCTTTTATAAGCATTTTTGTGTGAAAGATATTCGACTGATAAACATTCACATCAATAGCATCATATCTCGTGAGAGTTTTTTTGTCTATATAATCTTGTATAGAGGTTATATCGTGGTCGATAAAGTACTTCTTTCCGGACATATCACGGGTGAAACCTCTTACACGATAGTCTATCGTTATTATATCAGAGTCAAAGCTGTCTATAAGATAATCAAGCGTATTTAGCGGTGATATCTCGCCGCAGGTCGCAACATCTATATCAACTCTGAATGTGCATACGGCATTTTCAGGATGCGATTCCGGAAAGCTGTGTACAGTCACATGACTTTTATCAAGGTGTGCGTGTATCATGTCATTCTGAAGGAATCTTAATCCCTGATTGCAGGAATCGTCAATATTCTCGGGGCTCAGATTGCCTTCGGCAATAAGAATATTTACAGAAGCCCCCTGAGGGTCGTAATCCTGCTTTGATATATTAAGTATCCGTGCGCCGATCATATTTGTGACATCACAAAGTATATTTGTAAGACGTTCGGAATTATACTGTTCGTCTATGTATTTGATATAATCCTGCTGTTCACGTTTGCTTTTTGCGTAGCAGACATCATAAATATTAAAGCTCAGCGCTTTTGTGAGGTTGTTGAAGCCATAAAGGGCTAACTTTTTTTCCAACCCTAACATCACGGTCCTTTCGTGCGGCAAAATGCCTTTAATTTTTGATACAACTAATTTTATCACATTTTAGAGATAAATGCAATCTATTTTGAGTATATTTCGGAAAAATTTCATGAAGCACTGCATGCGCTATATCATATGTAGCCGAGACTTTTTACAATAAAGAGCCAGGCTGTAAGAGTAAATGAGCTGAAAAGAGTTGTCAGCATCACCGAACATGAGGTTATTACTCCTTTGTGTCCCATATTTTTTGCCATTACAAAGCAGCTTGCTGTAGTAGCGCTTCCAAGCATTACTAAAATAGCGACCAGCTTTTCATCTCTGTATCCAAGAGCTGCAGCAACAGGCAGGAATACTGCGCAGAAAAATACGAGCTTTATAAAAGTTATAATGCCGCTTACAGCAAGCTTGCTTTTTGCATCTTCTATTTTGAATAATGCGCCAAGTGCTATAAGAGACATAGGGCTTGCCATAGAGCTTAGATAAGAAAGCGAGCGTGACATTATTTTCGGCTGCGGTATACTAAGAAGTGACCATAATATACCGACTGCGATCCCGAGTATTATAGGGTTTGTGGCAGTCTTTTTTAGAGTTTTCAGAAAAAGTTCTTTTTTAGATCCGCTTTTGTCTTTGTCAGGGGAGGTGAGTGATAATATGATAACTGCAATGATGTTATATATAGGAACAGTACCGATTATCATGAGAGCTGCCATTTTGGAGCTTCCGTATATGTTATTTACAAAGGCTATACCAAGAATGGC
>CADBQZ010000118.1 GCA_902796865.1 uncultured Ruminococcus sp.
AAAGAAATGACTGCACTTGTGTTGTCCGAAAAGTATAAAACACTCAAAACCCAGGGAAATCTTAATAATGGGATAGGACTTCCAAAGACACTTTTAAGGCTTGACAGCAGCTATGAAGCAGCAGTTATAGAAATGGGAATGAATCATTTCGGCGAGATATCAAGCCTTACAAAGACAGCACTTCCTACAATGGCGGTGATAACTAATATCGGTTATTCGCATATTGAGAATCTGGGAAGCAGAGAAGGTATACTCAAAGCAAAGCTTGAGATACTTGAAGGCATGGGAAAAGACAGTCCGCTTATCACAAACGGAGACAACGATCTTTTAGCACCATTAAAAGAAAAGCTTGACCGTCCGGTGCTGCTTTACGGAATAGAAAATGATAAATGTGATGTAAGGGCAGAAAATATAAGAGAAGAAAATGGAGAAACATTCTTTACTATCCGATATGACGGAAGCGTATATGATATGATGATACCTTGTATAGGTGTACATAATGTCATGAATGCACTTTGCGCTTTTGCAGTCGGCGTGAAAAGCGGTCTTACACCTTCTGAGATAGCTTCGGCATTGAAGAAGTATCAGCCGGAGGGCATGAGACAGAGAATAGAAAACAGAAACGGAACGGATATAATAATCGACTGCTATAACGCAAGCCCTGATTCGATGAAAGCGTCACTTAGCGTACTTTCAGGAATGAAGGTGAGCGGCAGAAGGGCAGCGGTGCTTGGAGATATGTTGGAACTGGGTGAGCGTTCTGAGGAACTTCACAGACTTGTCGGAAAATATGTATGTGAATATAAGCCGGATATGCTTTACTGCTATGGCAAGGAAGCCGGGTATATAGCCGATGAAGCAGAAAAAGGCGGCATAAAAACCTATGCTTTTGGCAAAGATGAAAAGGAAGAACTTTCTGATGCACTTTCAAAAGAACTTAAAAGCGAAGATGCCGTATTATTTAAAGCAAGCCGTGGAATGAAACTTGAAGAAGTAATAGAAAAAGTATTCGGAAAGATGATCGGAGGAAAATAATAAAATGTCGAACTGGATCATAATAGGAGCTGCACTTGTGTCATTTGCTCTTGCAGCACTTATAGGACTTGTACTTGTACCTTTTTTGAAAAAGATTCATTTTGGTCAGACTATATTAGATGAAGGGCCCAACTGGCATAAATCAAAACAGGGAACACCTATAATGGGTGGCTTTATGTTCATAATAAGCAGTATCGTTGCATCTGCATTTGGATATATCCTTTATAGATACGGCGGATTTGCTGTTATAACAGAGTCGAACGAAGAACTCAACCGTGGTGTTTTAAAGCTTGCAGCGTGTATGATATTCTCAGTCCTTTATTCGGGAATAGGATTTATAGATGATTATATAAAAGCTGTAAAGAAACAGAATCTTGGTCTTAAACCTAAACAGAAGATGCTTTTACAGTTTGTGTTGTGTTCAGCATATCTTGCGGCTCTTTACTTTTTAGGAGACGGTTCGACAAATATAGATCTTCTTTTTGTGAAATTTAATATAGGAGTTTTATACTATCCTCTTATGGTAGTGCTTATGATATACGTTTCAAATGCTGTAAATCTGACTGACGGTGTAGATGGTCTTTGCGGTTCCGTTACATTTGTGACGATGCTTTCATATTCGCTTATATGTGTACTCAGACATCATTATGAGATCTCAATTTTTGCTGTTGCTGTATCAGCAGGCTGCTTAGGATTTCTTTTATGGAATCTTCATCCAGCGAAATGCTTTATGGGTGATACAGGTTCAATGTTTTTAGGCGGTGCGTTCGTTGCGGTAGGAATAGCACTTCACGATCATTTCCTTATGATACTCATAGGACTTATATATATACTTGAAGCTCTTTCGGTAGTGATCCAGGTGACATACTTCAAGATAACAGCAAGACAGCATTACAAGAAAACAGGTGAAAAAGGCAAAGGCAAAAGGATATTCAAGATGTCTCCTATACATCACCATTTTGAGCTGAGCGGATTCAGCGAATATAAAGTAGTTATAACTTTTTCGCTTTTCACACTTATATGCTCTGCTGCAGCTATATCAGCAACAGTAGCAAAGCTCTAAAGGCATTACAAATATACAGGGAGGAAGAACTTTGGCAGGAAATGCAGGCGGTCGTTCATCGAGAACAGCAGTAAAAAGAAAAAAAGAACATATAGCTCTTTTTTCAAGAGGACTTATGGATATAAACTTTTTTATCATAGTCATAACTCTTCTTGTGATAGGCATAATAATGATGTTTTCGGCAAGCTATGCAAAAGCGCTGAGCGAATCCAATGGTGCGAGCGGTATGACCTATGCCATAAAGCAAATAGAGATGGGTGCTATCGGCATTGCGGCAATGTTCTTTTTCTCTTTTTTCGATTACAGACATTTTGCAAACCCTAAACTTGCAATATCATTTTTTGTGCTGTGTGTGATACTTCTTATAGCCGTTCTTGTGGTCGGTATTACCGAAGGCGGAGCTAAGAGATGGATATATATCGGTACAAACTTTCAGCCTTCAGAGCTTATGAAGCTTGCAGTCATAATACTTTTTTCGTATCTTATAGTACAGAATTACGATAAAATGGAGCGCTTCTCTATAGGCATCGTTCCGTTTGCAGTGCTGCTTGCCATAGTAGACGGACTTTTAATGCTTGAGCCGCATCTTTCATGTACGCTTCTTATAAGTACTGTAGGTGCTGTGCTTATGTTTGTCGGCGGTGTACGCTGGAAGCATATAGGTATACTTGCAGCGATAGGCGGAGGAGCTCTTGCACTTTTGGTATTCTATATAATGCAGTCGGAGGGTATCACCTACTTTGCAACAAGATTCCAGTCGTGGTTAGATCCGTTTGCAGATGAAAAAGGCGGAACGTGGCAGACTACACAATCTCTTATAGCAATAGGCTCGGGCGGTGTATTTGGTCTTGGACTTGGCGGTTCAAGACAGAAATTCATGTACCTTCCGGAAAGCCAGAATGACTTTGTATTTTCGATAGTTTGCGAGGAACTTGGATTTATAGGAGCAGTAACTGTTATAATCTTGTTTGTTATGCTCGTTGTAAGAGGTCTTTATATCGCATCAAAGGCAAGAGATAAATTCGGTATGCTCATAACTATTGGAATAACTATACAGATAGGTTTACAGGCAATGCTCAATATCGCCGTTGTAAGCAATCTTGTACCGAATACGGGAATAAGTCTTCCGTTTTTCAGCTACGGCGGAACAGCGCTTATAATGCAGCTTGCTGAAATGGGCATCGTTCTGAACGTTTCAAAGAGTGCATCTATTGACGGATAAGAAAGGAAATAAAACGATGAAAGTATTACTTGCAGGTGGAGGCACAGCAGGGCATATAAACCCAGCGCTTGCTATAGCATCTATTATAAAAGAACATCATCCGGAGGCTGAATTTTTATTTGTAGGTACTCCGAATGGAATGGAAGCAAGACTTGTACCTCAGGCAGGATATAAGTTTGCATCTATGGAGGTTGCAGGGTTTCAGAGAAAGCTTAATCCTGAGAATATAAAGAGAAATTTCAAGGCTGTGCAGTATCTTATGACCGCATCAAAAAAAGCCAAAAAGATAATAAACGATTTCAAGCCTGATATAGCTATAGGTACGGGCGGATATGTGAGCGGACCTATAATAAAACAGTGTGCAAAAATGGGAGTTGCAACGGCTATACATGAACAGAATGCGTTCCCGGGAGTCACTAATAAACTCCTTGCAAAGCAGGTCGATAAGGTCATGCTCACTGTAAAGGATGCTTTGAAATACTTTGACAAGAATGTTGATTATACAGTCACAGGTCTTCCGGTAAGAAAAGGGATAAACAGCAAAAGCCGTTCTGAAGCAAGAGCGGAGCTTGGTTTTGATAACGCGTTATGTATACTCTCATTCGGCAGAAGCCTTGGCGCAGGCTGCATAAATGATACTATGAAGGATGTTATCGAATGGCATACTGAAAACAAGCTTGAAATAAATCATATACATGGTTACGGAAAAATGGGGCGTGAGAGCTTCCCTGATGACATGGATGATAAAAATATCCCTTTGAAGACAAAGAGACTTCGTATAACAGAATACATAAATGATATGGATACCTGTCTTGCGGCTGCTGATATAGTTATATGCCGTTCGGGTGCATCGACTCTTGCAGAGCTTGAAGCTGCGGGAAAGCCTTCTATACTTATCCCATCGCCGATAGTTACAGGAAATCATCAGTACCATAATGCTATGGTACTTGGAAATGCCGGTGCGGCGGTAGTCATAGAGCAAAAAGATGTTACAGGAAAGCTTATGATAGAAACGATCGAAAAGTTTTACAGTGACCGCAAAAAGCTTGAAAAGATGGCTCAGAACGCTGCAAAGCTTGCTGTAACAGATACAAATGACAGGATATATTCGGTAATAGAATCGCTTATAAAGTAAAAAAGATATTTTCATTCTGCAAAAAGATTCCTCCAAATTTTTAAGGCAGATAAATAAAGACAGTACCGCACAGGGTGGATATTCATTCTGTGCGGCATTGTCGGAGATGTGACAAAATAACCCTCTAAAGCATAGGATATACTACCAAATGCTTTAGGTGGTGATTTGTTTGTCAGGTCAGAAACTGATAATAAAAGGCGGAAAGCCTTTGAATGGAGAAATAAAGATACAGGGGGCAAAAAACAGCGCTCTTCCCATAATAGCGGCATCGCTTTTGTGCAGTGGAAAAGTAACGCTTAAAAACTGCCCACGCATCTCAGATACCTATGCTTCATGCAGGATATTAAGTCATCTTGGATGCAGGTGTTCGTTCTCCGAAAATACACTTTTGATAGATACAGAAAATCTTTGCTGCACTCATATCCCTGATGAACTTATGCAGGAAATGCGTTCGTCAATAATATATATGGGAGCGCTGTTAGGTGCTAAAGGAAAATGCAGTCTTTCTTTTCCGGGAGGCTGTCAGCTGGGCCCTCGTCCGATAGATATGCACATACAGTCATTAAAAAAACTTGGTGCAGATATAAAAGAAGAACACGGAGAGATAGAGTGTACTGCTTTGTCAGGTATTTCCGGCACAAAGATAACGCTCGGTTATCCATCTGTGGGCACTACAGAAAATATAATGCTTTGTGCAGTGACTGCAAAGGGAAAAACAGTAATAACTAATGCTGCAAGAGAGCCAGAGATAGCTGATCTTTCAGCGTTTTTGAATAAATGCGGCGCAAAGATAAAAGGAGCAGGAAGCGGTACTGTTGTTATAAATGGAGTAAAAGAGCTTCACGGCTGTGAGTACAGTATTATGCCGGACAGGATAGCGGCGGCTACATATATCTCGGCAGCAGTGTGCAGCAGAGGAGAGATAGCCTTAAAAGGCATAGAAGCATCACTTTGTGAAAGCTTTTTGTCTGTGTATGAACAGATGGGCTGCGGTATATATGCTTTTGACGACAGCATATATGTGAATGCCGAAAAAAAGCTTCATTCTCCGGGAAAGATAATGACCCTTCCGCATCCGGGATTTCCGACAGATGCACAGCCGGCAGTAATGGCAGCTGTATGCAGGACTGACGGTATCACTATATTTGAAGAAACTGTTTTTGAGGATCGTTACCGTCATGTAGATGCTCTTGTGAAAATGGGCGCAGATATAAAGGTCGTAGGCAAAGCAGCAGTCGTGACAGGTCAGAAAACACTTTATGGTGCAAAAGTTGCGGCATCAGATCTCAGAGGCGGAGCAGCACTTACAGCGGCTGCGCTGGGTGCCGAAGGGATCACAGAGATCTCAAAGATCTGTTATATCGACAGAGGCTATGAGAGTATAGAAAGAGATATATCGCTTTTGGGCGGAGATATAAAGAGAAAATAAAAGGAGAAGGAACAGGACAAGATGAGGGACGTTGTAAAAACTAATGTAAAAAGAGAAAGAGACAGCAAGCGTACCAGAAGAAGAAAGAAAAACCTGCCTATGTATGTTTTTCTTATACTTGTTCTTGTTTTGGGAATAGGGATACTTCTTTCTGTGACCTTGCTTTTTAACATAGACAAGATAACCGTGAACGGTGATGTAGATTATTCTGCCGAAACGGTCATAAAGGCATCAGGCGTAAAAGAGGGAGACAACCTTGTAAGGCTTGATGCAAAGAAGGCTGAGAAGAATATATTGTCGAGCATGGTATATATAGAAGAGGCTGATGTTCAGAAAAAATATCCGGATACGCTTGTAATAGACTTAAAAAAGAGTGTACCTTTTGCGGCAGTTGAACATGAAGGCAAATATATACTTGTTTCAGCAAAAGGCAAGATATTGGACAGTGTATCTGAACCGGGTGAAGGTGTAATGATCGTAAAAGGACTTGAGCCTTCTGAGACAAGACCGGGGCAGTATCTTGCATCATCAAATGAACAGAAGACGGAGATATTCACTGAATTGTTTGAAAAGCTAAGTGAAGAAAGTGATTTTGATGCTACTCTCATAGATATGACAGATGTTTATTCTATGATAATAAATTACGAAGACAGAATAAAATTCGAGCTTGGCAACGCAAATGATCTTTCATATAAACTCGAACTTGCAAATACCGTTATGAAAGATATAAGCGAGGATAAAAAAGGAACAATGGTAATGGTCGG
>CADBQZ010000119.1 GCA_902796865.1 uncultured Ruminococcus sp.
AGTTCTTTGTCTTCCAGGCTGTCTAATGTTCGGGATCACCCCTGCGTGTGCAGGGAAAAGTTGCTAACATTATATCAGCACTAGCCATAATCAGGATCACCCCTGCGTGTGCAGGGAAAAGACTTTTTTACCGTTGTCAGTTGCAACGGTTTTAGGATCACCCCTGCGTGTGCAGGGAAAAGTAATTATTTGAAAAAAGGTGAACAGTTTATATAGGATCACCCCTGCGTGTGCAGGGAAAAGACTAAAAAATCCTCGTAAAATAGCCGTTTTGATTTTTGCAAATGTCAAATTTCATTTAGTTTCAAATAAACTTTATTTAATAATTTGCAATCATCAACAGCCCTATGCTTTTGTTCATCACCTATGCCAAGATATTTGGCTACCGTTTCCAGCTTATAGTTTCCCAGATCATCTATTTTATTTCTGACTTCAAAAAAGATATCCTTATGATCTATATCCGGAAAGTCTATATTGTTTCTCGCTGCCGCCGATTTAAGAAATCCGATATCAAAGCGAGCATTATATATCAATACCGTTTTATCTGAAATAAACTCTATCAATCCTATCAATGCCTCACAAATATCTTTGCCTTTTTCTTTAAGCATATCGTCATTTATGCCTGTCAAAGCTTTGATCGTATCCGGAAGCTTCTTGTTTTGTCTGATAAGCTCGCTGTATTCTTTGACGGCTTCACCATTTTTCATTTCGATAGCTGCAATTTCAATGATATTATCATCGTCTATAGACAACCCCGTTGTTTCAATATCAAGCAGCACATAACTGTCAGAAGATACTTTTTTCTTTCGTCGGCGTTTATTCATAAGTCTTTTGGCTTCATTACTGAAACCATCCGGCAATTCATCTTTTGAAACATAATTTGATTTATTCGGATGTTTCATAAGTTTGATCCCATCAAGATCAACAGGTATCCATGATGTATTATGAACATAAAAATCCATATGTTGTTCATTATTCATTGAAAATACCATAGTTGCCTGTCCGTCACGGATATTTTCGCATATCCGTTTCCAAAGCGCTTCACGCACACGGGCATTCAGCTGACCAACATAAACCCCCGTATTGATCTCGAGAAGCCATTTTGAAAGATCACCTCTAAGCTTGGGCGGACAATTTGTTATGCTTACCACGATCATTCATAATCCTCACCTTTTCCATAGGACACACCATATTCAGCTATTTTATGATGATCATCCCATAATGCTATATCAACATTACTTTCGCTTTCGGAATCATCAAGCAAATATTTTATATCCCTTACCATTCTTTCAAGAATATGTGTTTTAACAAATTCATCTCTTACACTTCTTCTTACAACATCAGGAAGGTCAGAAAATACCGTGCCTGCAAGTTTAAAAGCTAGCGGAATGGTTATCTCTGCTTTATAAAGGTCTGCGATATCATAAGCAAAAGACAATTCATGCCCCACATGAATAAAACCCAAACCATTTGAACAGCCAAGCGCACTTATTACAGCGGATGCAAGCCCGTAAAGGCATACATTTGCTGCTGAAAGTGCCTGATTTACAGGGCTGCCGCTAAAAAAATCTTCTGTATCATACTCTCTGCCGTTCCATTCGACTTTATAAAGTTTAGCATTCTCACGATATATCTTTCGCATTCTTGCTCCTTCACGCCCCCGAAGCTGCTGTAAAGTCAGACCTGATACATCTTCATTATTAAAGCGCATAGCATACATTTTTCGCACAACTTCAAGATGAGAACGTGTATTCGATACCAGCTTAGCCTGCTTTTCAAGAAGTCGGGAGTGAGAATTCAAAGCTCTTCCATGTGCATAATAACGCACTCCATGTTCTCCTGTCCAGACAACACTTATCCCTGCATCACCAATAAGTTCCATAGCTCTATGTGTTATTTCTGTTCCAGGACCCAAAAGCAGTACCGATATTGCTGCAGCAGGTATATACACAGTTCCTTCTGCATCTTTAACGGTAACTGCTCCGTCTTCACGACTGATACGGCAATGTTCAAGATATAAAAAAGTCATTCTGTCACTTATTGTAGGAAGCTCAGAAATAGAAGCTTTTTTCATACCGCTCTGATCACTCATCATCTTATCCTCGCAATAGTAAGAAGTCCCATACCAAAGGCTTTTTCTCTGCCTATACCATTCACAAGAGCTTTTTGGAACGCTTCGCAGTTCGTAACAGTAAGTATACCCTCATAAGTAGCAGAAATAAGCTTTACTTTACTTTTCTGCTCTTTATTTTTCTTGAATACATACCATCTCGATTCTGTTACAAGCCAATCTCCCTCTGTGAGCGAAAAGCCATTTTTTTCAGCTCTTTTGAGCAGCCATTCTTCCTGATATGTATTTGTTATATGTCCAAGTACCTTTCCTCTGCCATTATTTCCAGAATGCTGTTTAGACTGTATAACAGGGTTGGCTTTTAATCTGAACCGCCACTTGCTTCCGGTTTCAATTCGTTCAAGAAGTTTATCGTAATTTTTGCATTCGTATTCTCGACCATAGCCGAATTGTTCGCCTACAGATGAGAAGTCGATCTTTTTTTCACTAAGTATCAGAAGATATCTTTCGCCGCAAAGAGTATCTATCCGCCAGAGTTTCCTTGTCCTTTCATCTGTTTCACAGCTTTCTATTGCACCGTGAAAAAGATTTGGTGCTGCTAAAGCCTGCATAGTCTTTCTAAGTGAAGTATTAAGTTTCAGCCTTGATAAATACATATCACACCTCACAATTCTGCCATAGGGTCATGCTCCGCCATAGAATGCATGAATTCTTTCTTATAACGATATCCATGGATCCTATGAAGCTGAGAAAATGATACAGGAACGTCATGTATAACAGTACCGCCTTCATATGATTCATAAACGATACGCTTATATCCACTTTTTTCTTGTACAAGTGGAATTGCTTTTTTAAGAGCATCGACCAGTTCATCTTCGCATATGTCAATAACAACAGGGAGTGTGACCGGACATGAACGTCTGCCAAGAAACAGCGGATAAACAGGATTATTCAGTGCACGAACTATCTCTTCAAGATGCTCCGTACTGTCAGTCTCCAAAGCAGCTAAAAATACTGCATCGGATAAGTAGTATCTTTCAGTAATATGGGAATTACTTATTTCACCATTCTTATACTCGTGCACCATATGGAAATCTTTTAAAAGCTTTCCTTCCCTCTCAACACGCACACCATAGCGAAGTCTGCTTAACGGTTCAAGCTTTTTTGGATCGTCATTGCGCTGTATCCCCATTGCTGCTGCTATCATTCCAATAACTCCGCTTTTGGTCGGCTCACGCCCGGTATTGCGTATATTGAATTTTGAACCGCAGCCCCATGATTGTAGCGGTGCTGCAAGCCTCAATAACAATGTAGCCATTATTATACCTCATTGATCTCATCGGATACTGCCTTTTCAAGTGCGTCTAAAAGTTCATTCAACGGAAGTGAAACTACCGTATCATCAAAGCAGTCACCTATACAAAATGCTTTAACTGGCTTTGCCGCATACCTTGAATATACTTTTCCAGCATAATCAGCAAGTTCTTTCTCAGATGCCGCAGCGTAACCCTCATCACTTCTTTTAACAGGAGCTTCAAATGCTCCGCAAAGATTTACAGGCTGATCTTTCCTTATCGTTATGTAAACAGTATCGGGGAATGTACGGTTGGCAAATGTACTTTCTTTTCCTGTAGGCATAGAGCATATAAAAGCCTGAGCAAAATTTCTTACTATCCTGGCTGTATCTTCCTTGCCTATAGTTTTAACAAGCTCTGATGCATTCACGGTAGCATACCTGTAAAGCGTAGATGAATTGAACTCTATTGTTCCAAGATGACCTGCGCCCGCATTGTCCTCTTTCTGCAAATCATCAACTGCTGTGAAGTAATCGTACTCATTCTGTACCTCATGAGTAGATATGGCATGAGCCACCTGTGCAGCCGCATCGTAATTCAGTGTAGGGTCACTTGCAGCCATTCTTCCAAACAAAGCAATATCCACAGATGGGTTACTCTTTAAATCGTTTTTAAGAATATCTTTTGATTCCTTTGCTTTCAAGTCCAGCTTGATTGAATGCTCTGCTATCGCCTTAGCCTGTTTACAACTCATAAAGAATAATGCACTTGCTTTTTCAGGTTCACCTTTTTTATCAGATTTAACATCTATTCCCGCAAGTTTAAGTGCGTCAACAGCTTTCTTATGACGCTCATCTTTATCAATACTCTTGTCAAGCTTTTCGATTTCAGTTTCAATCAGACTAACAACGTCTTTAGTTCGGACACCGAGTTCCTCTTTTGAGAATAACGATTTAAATTCTTCCCTCATTGCGTGCTTCCACGCCTGTGAAGACACCCTGGCTCTTACTGTACCACCGTATATCGCTGTTTTGGGGCTTCCCATATCATCTCGGTTAACACAGCTTGGCGGAACTGTTTGTAATACATGATAATCAATATATATACTCATTTTTCTTCTTCTCCTTTTTTATAATAAAAATCCTGTCCCCACTTCAGCTGAACATTCTTACGGCGTTCCGGGAACTGAAATCTGTAAATATCATCGGCAAGCTTTATATAATCAAGCCCTATCCCTTTAGAGCTTAATAGCTGTATCAGGCATCTAAGATGATAAGAGAACTTTGTCATATCCTTTGCCGTTACCAAAGGACCAAATCTGCGAAGAACACGTTCACGCTCATCATCTGTGTCTTTTTCCATCAGCTGCGAAGCTGCTTTTCCAAGGCTTTGACCGCTTATGTGAACACCGGTCACATTACCCTGCTGATGAAGCGCAAACATCGTCAGCGAAAGATATATCGCCCATTCGGATTTGGTCGGCACACTGTTTTTGCTCAAGCACCACTCCGGAATATCCTCAAGGAACTCACCCCATAATTCAGGTATTTCACCCGGAGTTTTGCCAGCGCCTCGTCTGAGTCTTGCAAGCCTCGCCTTTCCAATAGGCTTGTCTTTCATACCTATCAAAGCTGCAATTTTTTTCTCCATATACTGACTTATATCTGACATCTTATCACACCCCTTCATATAGTTTTTTTACTTTGTACATAAGATAATTAAAAGCCCTGGGAGCTGAGAATAACTCTGATTTATTATCTTTAGTATTTTTAACAGAATGACCGATGATTGCAGTTTCAGGCAATTCATCAACAAGTTCCTTCGCATAACTGATAGCTATATTTTTGGCGTTCTTCTGCCATTCATATAACTTATTCTTTTTTTCACTATCATCGCATTCGGGATCTATACTTCTCAGCCATTCCCTAAATGGTATATCAAAGCGGTAGTAAAGCTGTTCTTTGACCTTGCCGGGTATTTCGTTATAGTGTTTGTCCTTTTGGCTGTTACTTCCACCCGATGACACATAGATTTTTTTAGCAAAATCAGCGATATAACCTGCAAGACTTTCACATTTACCGATCTCATCTTCTATTAACGCTCTCCAGTTCCTTCCAATTTCCGAAAGCAAAGCAGAGTGCATAGTAAGTGAATCAGAAAAGACGTTTTTTACAAAAAAATCTTTATCACCATATTCCACAGAAGCGATCGCTGTTGTCATCATAAAAGACGCAGAAACACAACCCTGTCCATAAATATGATTACTATACCAATTGACTACGCCTGAACGTCTATTCTTGTCCTCGGATTTTTCATCATTATAAATTACCGAGAACTCGCGCCACATCTGTTTGGAAGAATCATGTCTTTTCGGTGATATCTCGTTAGTTTTATCCTTATTTGCCACCTTCCAAACAGTCATCGGTTCTAAAAAAGCATTTTCTTTATCAAAAAAATCCCCACCCAACAGTTTATAACCTTCTATCATATTATTTTTTCTCTTTAGGAGGATCCTTCTTGACTGTAAGGTATATAATTCTGCAAGATTATTTGGAATTGTTATTTTTACACGTTCCGAATCGGATATTTTTGCATTTTCCCATAAAGGCTTTTGCTTATATTGTATAGTATCATCATTTACCATAACAAGATTCAACATAAGCGTTTCAAACAAGTTTTCACCTGTAAGATATATAAGCCCAAGCTTTCCAAGCCACCCTATACCCGGTGACGGAAGGCTTCCGCCTGCTTTTAACTTTCCTTCTTTAGTTGGCTTAGAAGAGGTATCATCAAAGGCGTTTAAATATAATAGCCATCTGGCAGAACAGGAATATGACAGATATTGTTTTTCATTTTCTGAAAATGGTGAAAATAATCTTGTCTTGTTTCCACTTTCAGATATCTCTCCATTCAACTTTGGCGAATCATAATCGGTGCCTATATTCAAACCTGCAACTTGAAAAAACGGTCTTTCAGGATGAAAAAGCCAAAAACGTTCATGCCATTTATCAAGATAATCCGTTATTGCATTTTCGGGAAATCTCTTGTTTTCCCACCATGCTCTCCAGCGTTCAAGCGCTTCATCCTCGTCGTCTTCAAGAAGTTCTTCATCCCCGTTTTCATCATATCTTGATATCACTGTATGTAAAACAGCAAGTATCAATCTCATTACAGCTACGTCCTGAGTAGGCAGCTCTCCGCTTAGTGCCTTATATTCATGAGCATGGATAATAGCATCTTTAAGTGAAACTTCCATCACATTACATTCGTTATCTATTACTTTGATCCATGGTTCGTCAATAAGATTAAACTCAATATCACTCATTTTCATCACACTCCTTTTTACAAGCCAATCCTTTTTCATAGCTGTATTTCAGGCGATATCCAAGTAATTCCGCCTCCATATTTTCGTCAAGGAACAGCACCAGCTTTCCTCTTAGCCAAGGCGAATCCTGCCATTGTGTTATATATGCCCTGCATTTTTGCTCCAACGCTTTTATTGTTTTTTCTTCATTCCATTTCTTAGAAAACAAACTGGGGAGCCTTAATCGCTGTTCAGCAATGCGCTTATATTCAGCCTCTGTAGGAAACGACGAAAGCTCGGTAGAATCGAGAAAAGAGATGATGCCGTCAGAACATCTTTTCATAACAAGAACTTCAATTGAGGAAATACCATCTCTTACCGAAGCTTCAGCAATGCTGTCGTTAGAATCCATACTCCTATCAAGAAAGCCGTGGATATCTTTGCATTTTGCCTTTTTCAGCAGAAATGATCCTGCTCGGCTTTCAGCTTGCTTTATCTCTCTTTTATAATTCTCATATTCATCACTGTCGTCAAAGGAATTATAAACCTTCTGAACCAGCGGAGAAATATCATCGGGGAGATTTATAGTTTCAGGCAAAAGGTCAAGAGTTTCTCTTAAAAGCCATTTACTATAGATACGCTTGGAACCTGAATCTTGTTTTTCATATTCATCGGTGATGACATAACAAATTGGCTCTTTCACACCATCCGGACGATATTCTCTTTCATGTCTATGAAGTCTGCCTACCCTCTGCAAAAAAAGATCCATAGGGCATATATCAGTGAATAGTATATCAAAATCAATATCAAGTGATTGCTCAAGTACCTGAGTACCTATAACAACCATACTTTTTCTTGTATCTGCATTACTGTGTTTACCGATCCTCTCAAGAAGCTCTGTTTCCTTTTTATTTCTGTCAGACATTACATACTGTGAATGATATAGAAGAACATTATCTGTTATCTTACTGCTTACGATATCTGATATATTTTGTGCCCGAGCAACCGTGTTCAGTATTATGCCAACACAAGCACCCGCTTGTACTGCATTACCTATCAATGAAAGCAGATCGTCATTACAGCATTTTTGTATTTTTACTGTTCTGTGTGTTCCGTTATACACAAGAGATTTCTGCTTTATATCATTTCCGTCAGACCACGTCAGCATAGGATATGAAGTATTCTCTTCAAATGTACTTTCAGAAGAATCTGCCTGTAAATACGCACGAATAAGAGCCATTCTGCGCTTTGAAGGCAGCGTTGCTGAAAGCAGGATCACCGGAGTATGATATGCTCCTAACCATTGCAGTGCTCTTTCAAGGTATTTATTCATATATGCATCATAAGCGTGTACTTCATCTATCACAACCACTTTTTCACTAAGCCCAAGATGAAGCAGCATAACATGGCGACGCTTCAAGGCTAACATTAACATATGATCAACTGTTGCAACTACAAAATCTGCAAGACACGCCTTTTTATTATCACAAAACCATGAATGTATAATAAGTCCGCTATCTGATTCATCTGTGGGAATGCCACGCTGGATCTTTTGAAATGTTTCATTCAGTAAAGCGCTCCCGTGTTTCAGCTGAATAGAATGATAAAACTCATCTGATTGCTTTTCAGCCCAATCCATAATTCTTGGAAATAGTCCGTTTGCGGTTGCCTGAGTAGGAAGTCCAAAGAACAAGCCTTTCTTTTTCATTTTTGCTGCAAGTAATTCGGCAGCTGCCAATGCAGCTTCTGTTTTTCCTATTCCCATTGGTGCTTCAAGAATGAATATACCCGGTTCAGCGGTTTTTGTAACTATATCTACCATATCTTTCTGAGTTTCTCTCGGAAAAAATCCAAAGCTTTCTTTAAAATCATCTTCACTGAAATCAGTTTTTCTCGAAGTCCACTTTTCAGGAAATTCAATATTTTCCCACGCTTTTTCTATACGATGAGGATAGATTTTTTCATTGCCTGTATCATCTACACTTATCAATGGAAAATAATCGGTATTGCTCGCTATCCAGTCTGATGTTATTATAAGTCCGCTGAGTAAAAGCTGAGCTTTAGCAGATAACTGAGGAAAATCATTATTAGATAATATGCCAGATTCATTCATAGCTTTATTTATTATGCTTTCCCATGCTTTTTCAAGCAAAGTTCTGTTCTTTCCATCTAACCCATAAAAGCCATCATATTCAACAATGTCTTTTTTATCCATAGATAGATCCCGCTTCCTAAGCTCGCTTAGTTCCATCGGAACACCATGATGTGCTCCGACTACAGCAGCAATACCTTTAGGGTATTTATAATATCTAAGAATCGCCTCTCCTGCCAAATCATGAGCAAAATGATGCTTTGTAATTATCTCCAGAGCCAAACCTCTGTGTTCAAGAATGCTCCTTCGCTCCGGAACATTATGGGATATATTATTTTGAAATGCAGTCGCAGCCTTACCAATATCATGTACGTATGCAAGAAAAATTGCAGTTTTATATAGCTCTTTGGTTGTCAAACCGCAAGCAGCTGCAAAAGATCCCGAAACAAACTCCTTTAATAGTTTTTTCATAACACCTGCTGTATCTTCAAGATGCATCCAAAGCGGCAGCCATTCATTGGAATTTTGCCCTGATTTAGCTATTAATATCTTATATATGTTACTCACCCCTAAGCAGAAAAAGTATGGATTGTGCACAATTTATAATTTAATTATACAACTTGGTATTATTTTTGTCAAGTACAAGTTTAAAAAATTGCCAATCCTTTATCGTGCTACTTTTGCCTGTACTGTAACAGCAACTTCGACTATTATTTAATTGCTTATTAAAATACACATAAAAGCTGCGTAACCTATAAAAAGTTACGCAGCCTTTTAATTTTTTATCAGAGCGTTTTAAATGCCCTTTTTTTAATTTTTATGCTTATCAGCGAGATATCTAGCTATTTCAACAGCATCTATAATATTGATCTTGCCATCTTGTGTGAAATCAGCTAGTGAAGGAAGAATATCTGCTTTACGCTCTGCGAGGCATTTAGCGATGTATACACAGTCATAAACATTTACTACGCCGTCCTGATTTGCATCGCCCAAGAGTTTGAGTGCGTCAAGTTCAGCCTGTAAAGCGTTCTTTTCGTCAATTGCCTGCTGAAGCGCTTCTTGTGCAAGTCTTAGTGCTTCTTCGGCGGCATTCTTTGCAGCATCAGCAACAGCAGCCTTATCTTCTGCGGATTTCTTGTCTGCTTCTGCCTCTGCCTTTGCCTTTTCAGCTTCATTGATCTTTTCGATAAGTTCTTCATCGCCGGAAGCTACGAATGCGTTTTCGCTTTCCTTAACTGCATTCTGGGCTGTTTCAAAGTCATCGTTTGCTTTGATAACTGCTTCTTCTGCTTCCTTCTGAGCCTTTTCAGCAGTTTCAGCCTGTACTTTTGCTTCTTCGGCTTCCTTCTTTGCTTTTTCAGCCGCTGCTGCCTTTTCGGCTGCATCTTTTGCGTTATTTGCAGCTGCTTCCTCAGCTTCCTTCTGAGCCTTTTCAGCTGCTGCTATCTTAGCTTCGGCTTCGCTCAATGCCTGTTTGAAGGCTTCTTCTGCTGCCGTCTGTGCTTGCTGTGCTGATACAAGAGCATCTTCTGCGTCCTTCTGAGCCTTCTGCGCTTCGAGAAGCTGTTCTGCAAGTTCACTTTCATTTGAATTAGCAAGCGCTTCTTCTGCTTCTTTCAGAGCTTTCTGAGTTTCTTCAAGTTCTTTTTTAGCTTCTTTAAGTGCTTCTTCGGCTTCCTGCTGTGCCTTTAATGCAGCTTCTGCCTCTGCCTTTGCTTCTTCTGATTTTTTCAAAGCTTCTTCTGCAGCCTTTACCTTTTCGTCAGCATCTTCAGCATTGTTTGCTACTGCTGTATCTGCTTCCTTCTGTGCTGTTTCAGCTGCTGATTTAGCTTCTTCTGCTGCCGCAAGCTTTACACTATAAGCTATCTGTGCTTCGGTAAGCTCTTTATCAGCAGCTGTCTGAGCATTCTTTGCTTCTTTAAGAGCATCTTCCGCTTCTTTTTGTGCCTCGAGAAGCTGATATGCAGTATTATCCTTTTTGGCATTAGCAAGTTCTTCTTCAACTGCTTTTAATGCCTTTTCAGCGGCTTCCTTTTCAAGCTGTGCATTTTCTGCTTCTTCGAGAGCCTTCTTCAATGCTTCCTGAACAGCAGCTATCTGTTCTTTAAGCTCTTCTGCTCCGTTTGATATGAATGCGCTTTCGCTTTCCTTAACTGCATTCTGAGCTGTTTCAAAGTCGTCATTTGCTTTGATAACTGCTTCTTCGGCTTCCTTCTGAGCCTTTTCAGCAGCTGCTGCCTGCGCCTTAGCTTCGGCTGCTTCCTTTTTAGCCTGTTCAGCGGCTGCGGCTTTTTCAGCTGCATCTTTTGCGTTATTTGCAGCTGCTTCCTCAGCTTCCTTCTGAGCCTTTTCAGCTGCTGCTAT
>CADBQZ010000120.1 GCA_902796865.1 uncultured Ruminococcus sp.
GACTTGCTCCTATCATTGATGACATTCACGCTAAATTCGACGAGACATATCCTGAGCAGATCGCTATGATCGACGAATGCATCTATAAGCTCCAGAAGAAGATAGTCCGTGCATGGCTCGTTGAGGGCAAGCGCGTTGACGGCAGAGCTATCGACGAGATCCGTCCTCTTGCAGCAGAAGTAGGCGTACTTCCGAGAGTTCACGGTTCGGGTCTCTTTACAAGAGGACAAACACAGGTACTTACTATCGCAACATTAGGCCCTGTAAGTGAATCACAGAAGATAGACGGTATAGATGAGGAAGAATCAAAGAGATATATGCACCACTATAATTTCCCGTCCTATTCTGTAGGTGAAACAAAGCCTAGCAGAGGTCCCGGAAGACGTGAGATAGATCACGGCGCACTTGCTGAAAAAGCGCTCGTACCGGTACTTCCTTCAGTTGAGAAATTCCCGTATGCTTTAAGACTTGTATCAGAAGTTCTTTCATCCAACGGCTCTACATCACAGGGTTCTATATGCGGCTCGACACTTGCACTTATGGACGCAGGCGTTCCGATAAAAGCACCTGTTGCCGGTATTTCATGCGGACTTATAACAAAGCCTGACAGCGACGAATTCATGACAATGGTAGATATACAGGGTCTTGAAGACTTTTTCGGTGATATGGACTTCAAGGTCGGCGGTACTCATAAGGGTATCACTGCTATACAGGTGGATATAAAGGTCGATGGTCTTACTCCTGCTATAATAAAGGAAGCATTTGAAAAAACAAGAAAAGCAAGACTTCACATAATTGATGATATAATTTTAAAGGCTATCCCTGAGCCTAGGAAGACAGTAAACAAGTATGCACCGAAAATGCTCCAGACAAAGATAGATGTCGATAAGATAAGAGACGTTATCGGTCAGGGCGGCAAGGTGATCCAGAAGATAACAGCTGAATGCGATGTGAAGATAGATATAAGCGATGACGGAAATGTATTCGTGTCAGGGATCGACATGGAAAAGTGCAATAAGGCTATATCAATAATCAATACTATCGTTACAGGTCCGGAAGTAGGTGCTATCTATAAAGGTAAGGTAGTACGTCTTATGAACTTTGGCGCTTTTGTTGAGATAGCTCCGGGTAAGGACGGACTCGTTCATATCTCAAAGCTTGATAAGAACAGAGTTGAAAAGGTCGAAGATGTTGTATCTATCGGCGATGAGATACTCGTTAAGGTAGTAGAGATAGACAGACAGGGCAGAGTAAACCTTTCAAGAAAGGATGCTTTGGCAGATCTTGAAGCAAAGAAGAACAAATAATAAGATATTACAGTTAAAATAAAAACATTTTTTCTGGATATTGACAAATCCGTAATGAAGTGATATACTAACAATATCAAATAATAAAACCGTTGAAGCGGAGATAAAGGCGATGATGCTTTCACAGAGAGTCCGGGGCGCTGAGAGCCGGATAAAAAACAAGTCGTCAAATGGACCGCCGAGGGCGCAGTCAAAGGGTACAGCTAATGGCAGATCAAGTCGCAGCTTATATTACATGAAGATCGGGAATATTGGAAATGGAAACTATGAACCAATGATCTTTGAGAAAGCCATCTGAGTGTACACCGAGTATTCTGCGACGTAAAGGCTTACGTTAGTAGCCGGGAGTATGTTAGTACTCTGCTGAGTGCATGGGGGATATATGTACCCATGAATCAAGGTGGTACCACGGATATTGACTTATTCGTCCTTGACAGATGATCTATGTGATCCTGTCAAGGACTTTTTGTTTTGACAGGAAGATGACGGAGGTGCTTTATAATGAAATTTTTACCGGAAATCGAACAGGTAAGGAAAACAGCCGAAAGCGGAAAGTATGATATAATGCCGATAAAGTGTGAGATACTGTCGGATGTGTGTACTCCTATAGAAGCGCTTAGGATACTCAAAAATATATCCACACACTGCTATATACTTGAATCGGTAGTAGAAATGGAAAAATGGGGACGTTACACATTTTTAGGATATGATCCGATACTGGAAGTCACCTGTTCCGGAAACAAGATGAAAATAGGAGACAGAGAAATAGAAACTTCTGACCCTTCAAAGCATATAAGAGAGCTTCTTGCAGATTATAAAAGCCCTAAGCTTGATGATATGCCTTCGTTCACGGGCGGATTTGTCGGATATTTCTCATATGACTTTTTAGGATATCAGGAACCAACAGTCAGGATAGATGTGGAAGATACTGACAGCTTCAAAGACGTTGACCTTATGCTCTTTGATAAAGTCATAGCGTTCGACAATCTCAAACAGAAGATAATACTTATCGCAAATATCAGGCTCGATGATATTGAAAGCAATTATAAAAAAGCAACAGATGAACTTGAAAAACTTGCATTCCTTCTTAAAAACGGAGAAAAGAAAAAAGAGCCTCATTCACATCTTTTAGGTGAAGTTACACCGCTTTTTGATAAGGAAAAATATTGTGCTATGGTCGAAAAGGCAAAGGAGCATATCAGAGAGGGCGATATTTTCCAGATAGTTTTGTCAAACAGATTAAGTGCACCTTTTGAAGGAAGCTTGTTAAATACATACAGGATACTGAGGACGCTTAATCCTTCCCCTTATATGGTATACTTTTCAGGTACAGATGTTGAGGTCGCAGCGGCTTCGCCAGAAACACTTGTAAAACTCGAAGACGGAGTTCTTCATACATTCCCGCTTGCAGGTACTCGTCCAAGAGGAAAGACCGATGAAGAAGATAAGGCTCTTGAAAAGGAACTTCTTGCAGACAAAAAAGAGCTTGCAGAGCATAATATGCTGGTAGATCTTGGAAGGAACGATCTTGGAAAGATAAGCAAGTTCGGAACAGTAGAAGTTGAAAAGCTTCACAGCATAGAACGTTATTCGCACGTTATGCACATAGGTTCAACTGTGCGAGGCGAGATAAGAGATGACTGTGATGCTCTTGATGCGGTCGGTGCAGTACTTCCGGCAGGAACTCTTTCTGGTGCTCCCAAAATAAGAGCTTGTCAGCTTATAGCTGAGCTTGAAAACAATAAAAGAGGCATATACGGCGGAGCGATCGGTTATATTGATTTTACAGGAAATCTTGATACTTGTATCGCTATAAGGCTTGCATATAAGAAAAACGGAAGGGTATTCATAAGAAGCGGAGCAGGGATCGTTGCAGATTCTGTTCCGGAAAAGGAATATCAGGAATGTATAAATAAAGCGGCAGCAGTCATAAACGCATTAAAAGCTGCCGAGGAGGATAGCTTATGATACTTCTTATTGATAATTACGACAGCTTTTCATACAATCTTTATCAGTATATCGGCGAGATAGAACCGGATATAAAGGTGATAAGAAATGATGAGATGACAATAGATGAGATAGAAAAACTTTCACCAGACAGGATAATAATTTCTCCGGGACCGGGCCGGCCGGAAAATGCAGGCATAATAGTGGAGTGTGCAAAAACAGTTTCAAAAAAGATACCGACTCTTGGTGTATGTTTAGGTCATCAGGCTATATGTATGGCATACGGCGGAGTTATAACCTATGCAAAGGAGCTTATGCACGGAAAACAGTCGATGACAGAACTCGATAATGACTGCAAGCTTTTTGAGGGACTGGATAAAAAAGTTCCGGTCGCAAGATATCATTCGCTTGCAGCGGATAAAGATACTATACCGGATTGCTTTAATATAACAGCAGTTACAGATGACGGAGAAGTAATGGCGGTAAGTCATAAAGAATATCCGATATTCGGAGTACAGTTCCACCCCGAATCAATAATGACACCTGATGGAAAGAAAATGCTCAAAAACTTTATAGGAGGAAATTTCAAATGATAAAGGAAGCTATAACAAAGATAGTTTGTAAAGAGGATCTTACATATGATGAGGCTTATGCTGTCATTTCGGAGATAATGAGCGGCGAAACGACACCTACACAGAATGCAGCTTTTCTCGCAGCGCTTTCAACAAAAAGTACTAAGTCTGAGACTATAGAGGAGATAACAGGCTGTGCAGCAGCTATGCGTGATAAGGCAACAAAATTTGAGAATGATATGGATCTTCTTGAGATAGTAGGCACGGGAGGCGACGGCTCCCAGAGCTTCAACATATCTACAACAGCAGCTATAGTAACGGCAGCAGGCGGTGTAAAGGTGGCAAAGCATGGAAACAGAGCGGCTTCATCAAGCAGCGGCACAGCAGATTGCTTAGAGGCTCTCGGAGTGAATATAGACCTTTCTACAGATAAGTGCAGAGAGCTTCTTGAAAATGTAGGATTTTGCTTTTTCTTTGCACAGAAGTATCATAC
>CADBQZ010000121.1 GCA_902796865.1 uncultured Ruminococcus sp.
CCGGCATGACAGGTCATCAGCAGAACCCGACTACAGGAATGAATCTGAAGGGCGATCCGGCAACAAAGGTATCTTTAGAAGAATTATGTAAAGCTGTCGGGATAAACAGAGTAAAAGTCTGTGACCCTTATAATATGGCTGAAACAGAAAAAGTCATTCTTGAGGAACTTGAGGCAGATGAGCCGTCTGTTATCATATCAAGACGTCCTTGTGCGCTCTTAAAATATGTTAAGCATAAACCGGCACTTCATGTTGATACTGATAAGTGCAGATCATGTAAAATGTGCTTGAAGATCGGATGTCCTGCAATCTCAATGAAGGACGGAAAAGCATATATAGAAAAAACACAGTGTGTAGGATGCGGAATCTGTACTGAAATGTGCAAATTTGACGCTATACAAGAATAAAGGAGGCTTAAAACAATGGAAACAAAATCTATAATGATCGTTGGAGTAGGCGGTCAGGGCAGCCTTCTTGCTTCAAGAATAATAGGAAATGTGCTGCTTTCTCAGGGATTTGATGTTAAAGTCAGCGAAGTACACGGAATGTCACAAAGAGGCGGATCTGTTGTAACTTACGTAAAGTATGGTGATAAGGTAGCTTCACCTATAATTGAAAAGGGCGAAGCGGATATTATAATGTCATTTGAGCTTTTAGAAGCAGCAAGATGGCTTTCTTACCTGAAAAAGGGCGGACATCTTATAACTTCGACTCAAAAGCTTGATCCGATGCCGGTAATAACCGGTGCAGCAAAATATCCTGAAAATATAATCGAAAAGCTTTCAGAGCTCGGCGCCGATGTAATTTCTGCTGATGCTTTGAGTCTTGCTGAACAGGCAGGCAGCGCTAAAGCTTCAAACGTTGTACTTATAGGACTTATCGCTTCAAAAATGAATTTTTCAGATGATGTATGGAAAGCTGCGATAAAACAGTGCGTTCCTGAAAAGTTTTTAGAGCTTAATCTTAAAGCATTTGAGCTTGGAAAAAATATAAACAGCTAAGGAGAAGTGCCAATGGAAAAATATTGGAACGAAAGTATGGAATGTGCAACGCATGAGGAAATGCGTGCGCTGCAAAGCTTCAGACTTTCACAAACAGTCAGACGTGTATATCAGAATGTAAAACCTTATCGTGAAAAAATGGATAAAATGGGAATTACACCTGATGACATAAAAAGTATTGATGATCTGAAAAAACTGCCATTTACAATGAAACAGGATCTTAGAGATAATTATCCATACGGTCTGTTCGCTGTTCCTATGGAAAAGGTCGTAAGACTTCATGCTTCGAGCGGAACTACCGGAAAGCAGATAGTTGTCGGCTACACAGAAAACGATCTTGATGTATGGTCGGAATGCTGCGCAAGAGCGTTGACAGCAGCCGGTGCTACAAAGCATGACTTTATGCACGTTTCATACGGCTATGGTCTTTTTACAGGAGGATTTGGTGTTCATAACGGCGCTGAAAAAGTCGGCATGACTGTTATACCTGTATCAACTGGAAACACCAACCGACAGATAAACATTATAAAGGATTTTGGCTCGACATTCCTTTGCTGTACCCCGTCATATGCTTTGTATCTTGCAGAAACAATGGAAGAAATGGGTATCACAAAGGACGATATAAAGCTCAGAGGCGGTCTTTTCGGTGCTGAGCCATGGACAGAAGAAATGCGCCAGGAGATACAGAATAAATTAGGACTTAAAGCTATGGACATCTATGGTCTTACAGAAGTAATAGGTCCCGGCGTTGCATTTGAATGTTCAGAGCAAAATGGTATGCACATAAACGAAGATCACTTTATTGTTGAAACTATAGATCCGGATACCGGAGAAGTTCTTCCAGAAGGCACACAGGGAGAGATAGTTTTTACCTGTATCACCAAAGAAGCATTCCCTGTAATAAGATACCGTACAAGAGATATCGGTATTTTAAAGCGTGAAAAATGTTCATGTGGAAGAAATCTTGTAAAAATGATGAAGCCAAAGGGCAGATCAGACGATATGCTTATAATCCGAGGAGTTAATGTATTCCCGTCTCAGGTCGAAAGCGTACTTTTACAGCTTGGAAATACTGCACCTTACTATCAGCTTATTGTTGACAGACAGAATAATAGCGACACTCTTGAGATACAGGTAGAAATATCGCCTGAAATGTTCTCAGATACAGTTAAAAGCCTCGAAGATCAGGAAAAGCTTATAAAATCTGCTATAGAATCCACTCTTGGTATAGCAGCTAAAATAAGGCTTGTAGAACCTAAAACTATCCCGAGAGCGGAAGGAAAGGCTGTAAGAGTAGTTGATAAACGAAAATTAAAAGGAGATGAAAATAAATGATCATAATCAAACAGATCTCAGTTTTTATTGAAAACAAACCCGGAAGACTTAAAGCAATGACAAAAATACTCAAAGATAATGACATTGATATTCTTGCTATCTCAATAGCAGATACAAAAGATTTTGGTATATTAAGACTTATAGTCAACGATCCGGAAAAGGCAAGCAAGGCATTAAAAGATGCTGAATGTACAGTTAAGATGACTGACGTTTTGGCTATACAGCTTGAAGACAGACCCGGCGGTCTTGCAAAAGTTATGGATACACTTTTTGATAATTCAATCAGTGTTGAATATATGTACGCATTTTTCAGCAAACAGGACGGTCAGGCAGCTGTAATACTTCGTGTAGATGATAATGATAAAGCTGCTGATGCAATGGAAAATGCCGGAATAAAGCTTATAACAAGCGAATCTATCAAAAAAATGTAATGAATTAATGGAGGAATACCCATGAGCGTATTTAGCAAACTTGGCGATGCGATGAGCGACGCAAACAGAAACATCAATCAGAAGACAAAAAATATGTCCGAACAGAGCAATCTTAAAAGAAAGATAGCTTACGAGGAAGAAAGAATAGTTGAGATCTATGAGGAAATAGGCAGGAACTACTATAAGAATCCACAGGAAACAGCTATTCTTAAAGAACTTACAGATGATATTGATACAAGAAAAAGAAGAATCAAGAGAATGAAATTTGAACTTCAGGCTAAAAAAGGCTTCAAGATGTGCATAAAGTGTCAGGCAGAAGTTGATGAGAAATTTTCTTTCTGTCCTGTATGCGGTGCTAAGCTCCCAAGCGGCGACGAAGATTTTGAATAATAAGACTAAAAAGCTCCGTTTTTACGGAGCTTTTTATTTAAAGAAAAAAATAATTGTTTTTTCTGAATTTTTTTCAAAAAAGCATTGACAAACATAATAATACATGATATAATATATATGTTGATTGAGTTCAACGGAAAACTTAAATAAGCAGGTGTAGTTCAATGGTAGAATTCCAGCCTTCCAAGCTGGCTACGTGGGTTCGATTCCCATCACCTGCTCCATATGCGCCTTTAACTCAGCTGGATAGAGTAACTGCCTTCTAAGCAGTAAGCCATTGGTTCGAGTCCAATAAGGCGCACCACTTTTTTATTACATTTGGTGGGTGTAGCTCAGTTGGTTAGAGCGTCGGATTGTGGTCCCGAAGGTCGTGGGTTCGACCCCCATCTCCCACCCCAACCGTTTAACGGTTAGAAAGTTCCTTGTTTTCACAAGGAACTTTTTTATTGCACTTTTACTAATTATACATATCAATATATGTTATATTAGTAAATTTGTATTTTATTTTTATATTTTTTCTTGATTAATAAACATAATTATGTTATAATATCATAAACAGTATCAAAACAATTATTTTACAAAATTTTCACATTCACAGACGCATTATATAGTAAGCATAAATCGAATACATTGTTTACTATAAGCCCAAAGGAGGTATACTTTGTATTTAGATCTTGAATTTATCAAAAATGTTCTTGGTCAGCTTCCGGTAAACATATTCTTCAAAGACAAAAACCTAAGATATCTTTTCTCATCGCACTATGATGATAATCTTTCAGGAAGCAACAATAAAGATTCATCCATATTAGGTAAAACAGATGAACAGCTAAGAAAAAATTCTTTAAATGCTAAAATATCGCATGATACTGATATGAGTGTAATTAAAACCCAAAAAGGAACTTCCTATATCATTGAGGAAGAACTTAATGGGCAAAAATCTATATTTGAGATCATAAAAAATCCTGTTTTCAATAAAAAAAATCAGTTCATAGGCATAGTCGGCATAGTTATAGATATTACCGAAAGAGTAAACGATAAGCATAATCTTAATGTTTACAGCCAAATAGACGCTCTGACAGGTCTTTACAGTAAAAATGGTTTTTTGAGCCAGATGTATAAAAAATTGGCTCAATATCGCAGTCATAATATCAGCAGTGTTTTGATCGCTCTCTCATATCTCGGAAACGATAATAAAGATATAGATTACAGCAGTTTTATGTTTTTCTCCAACGCATTAAGGTTTCCGGTCATAGAAAATAAAATAAGTGCAAGAATAAGTTCAAATGTATTCACTGTACTTCTTATAAACAGCAAAAATGACTCCCCTGAAAAGACTGTAGCTAAATTTATATCTGATTTAAAAAACTCTATCACAAGGTATACTGAAGGACTCAGCGGCTATACAATGCCTGAGATCGCTGCCGAGTGGACGGTACTTGCCGAAAACAACGGCGGCGAAGGAGAACGGGCACTCAACGAGCTTGAGGAACGTCTTTCAAAAACTATAAGCGGTGTTAAAAATAGCTTTAATTCATATAAAAATGTGCTATATGACCTCAGGAGTGAAATTTACGACCACCCCGAAAACGACTGGAACATAACCGAAATAGCAAAAAAGATCGGTGTCAGCAAGAGCCATTTTTACCGAATGTACAAAAAAATACACATTACCAGCTGTACCGATGATATAATCGACGCCAGACTTAAAAAAGCGTGTCGGCTTCTTATAGAAACTGATCTTCGTGTTAGTGATATATCGCTAAGATGCGGTTATAAAAGAGAGAGCTTTTTTATGCGTCAGTTTCGCAGCAAGATAGGCATGACAGCTGTACAGTACAGAAACAAGTATAAATAGGTTACTGCCTCTATACGTTAATATATGCCGTTTACAGCCGCTTTTCAGTTCAGCTCATGAAGTATTATCTTACCTTCGTCAAGCGATCTTTTACATAAAATAAGACGCTGATTCTCAGAGCCTCTGAATTTTAGTGTGATATTCTTTTTATCAATTTCAAATTCACCATCAACTAAAACATCTATAAATCCAAGCAATTCCGATGTCACTTCACAAACAGCCTTACCCTCACCCATAAGATCACGTTCAAGTGTATACCCTGTATAGCACCAGATATTCTTTTCAGGATATATTTCACACACCTTCCTTACAAGCTTTATAAGCTCACGCTGATTACATGGCTCCATAGGTTCACCGCCTATGAGCGTCAATCCGGCTATATGTTGATACTTCATTGCATCAATTATTGTTTTTTCAGTTTCGGCTGTATACTTTTCACCATATCCAAAATCCCATGTTTCAGGATTAAAGCATTCTTTGCATCTGTGTATACAGCCTGATACAAAAAGTGATACTCTTACTCCAAGCCCATTTGCTATATCATTTTTATTTATTTTACCGTAATTCAAACTATTCAGCCCTTTCTGTAATTCAATATTTATATTTGTTTAACGGGGATGCCAAAGACATCCCCGTTATTTTTTTATTTAACATTACAGGTGCATTACTCTTTCTTTTATTTCCTGAGTTCTGCCCTGGTTCCAGAACTGCGTACC
>CADBQZ010000122.1 GCA_902796865.1 uncultured Ruminococcus sp.
GTTCATCACTATTTTTGCTTTGGAGGAAATTTTATTACTCTGAACAAACTCGTTTGAGATTTGAGTAAACGGCTTTCTGCGTCTGTAGAAATTCTTCATGTTTCCTCTCCCCATACCTCAACATCAGTCTTTGTCTGCGTACAGGCAAGGACTTTATTGACAGCGTAACGGATCTGATTTTCAGTCTTGTTTTCGACTTTGAACAAGTAACTCTTGCTTAACAGTTCCTGTACAGCCATTTTACTTTCTTCAACAGGTGTGATGGTATCATAGCTGTAAATTTCGTCAAGGGTGCTGTAGTCTCTGTCAGGAATTCTTGACATCATGAGAAAGATTCCTTTTGCCGTTGCCGACATATCTTCCGTAAACAGTTTATCCATACATACGAGCATTTTTTATTCCTCCTCCTCCAACTTAGGCAGCATTGATTTGTTGACGGCAAATATTGTTCCGTCATTATCAGCATATATGATATATAGCTTGACATTCAGCTCATCAAGTGCATCTCTGATCTCGTCAAGTTTATCATGGGGGCAAAACTCCTTTATCTCGCTCCATGTCACATAGTCCCTTTCGGGTAGTATGACCATCTGCAAGTACAAGCTTAGCGCTTTTAGTGACAGCTTGTTTTCGTTAATGATTTTTGTAATAAGTTCAAGCATTTTATTCACTTCTCCTTTGCATTATTATCTTTACTTGATTTTTCAAACTTTCTGTGCTATGATATATTGCAAAATCAATTTTTGCAGTATATCACAAAACAGGAGGTCTGATGAATATGGATATTATTTTTAAAAATATTTCCGAAGAAGATATACGACTCATTGCTGAGATCCTATATCCTGAGATAAAAGAATTCTGTATCCAAGGCAGAAAGGAAACCGAACAGGAGGAAGAAAAATGAATGGTGTTATCTATGCAAGATATTCAAGCGATGCACAACGTGAGGAATCTATCGAAGGACAGCTTAGAGATTGCTATAATTATGCAGAGAGAAGTGGGATAATTGTAATTGCCGAGTATATCGACAGGGCATTCTCAGCTAAGACGGATCATCGTCCTGATTTTCAGAGAATGATAAAAGATGCAGCCGATGAAACATTCGGTGTTGTGCTTGTCTGGAAGTTTGACAGATTTGCACGAAACCGATATGACAGTGTTCGGTACAAGTCAACGCTAAAGCTTCACGGAGTTGAAGTTATTTCGGTAAATGAAAATATCACCGACGGTGCTGAAGGAGTTATACTTGAAGCCGTCCTTGAAGCATTTGCTGAATATTACTCTATTGACCTTGCTAAAAAAGTTGCAAGAGGAATGACCGATAATGTTTTAAACGGCAAATGCAACGGTGGAAGTCTGACATTCGGATATACGGTCAATCCAATAACGCATAAGTATCTGATAGATGAAGAACGTGCTGAATACGTCCGCAAGATATATGAAATGTTCTTATCAGGAATATCTGTTAAAAACATAGAGATTTATCTGAGAAGAAACAATGTTCGCAATGCAAAAGGAAATTTCATATCTTATGGCGGAGTAGCACACATACTTAAAAATAAACGCTATAGAGGAGATTATTCTTTTCGGAATGTACTTAATGAAAATGGTTTTCCACAGATAATTTCTAATGAAACATTTGAAAAAGTGCAAAATCTTTTTTTATCGAAAAAACGTAATTTTTCAAAATCAATTTCAGCTCAGACTGTATATGCCCTCACAGGGTTGATATTCTGTTCTCAATGCGGAAAGCAGTTAGTCGGTGAATCAGGCACTTCCCACACAGGAAAAATATATCATTACTACAAATGCTACAGTGTTAAAAAAGGTCTAGGCTGTCATTTGAGAAGTCTAAGAAAGAACGATGCCGAAAAATATGTTTTCGATAAAGTATGCGAAAAAATTGCTGAGAAAAGTATTATTGATATTTTTGAAAACAGTCTTTTAAAGCTCGACAGTGACAAGAGTGATAAAGTCACACCGCTTAAAAAAGAACTTTCCAATCTTAATAAAAAGCTCGCTAATCTTGTGGATTTTATCGCATCTGGAAATATCAGCAAAGCTGTTAAGGAAAAAATCTTATCTCTTGAAACTGAAAGACATGATCTTGAAAATCTGATTCACCGTGAACAGATCATTGCAAATAAGGAAAAGCTTGATGCTGCCCTTATTGAAAAATGGCTGAAAGAAAAACTACCGAATATTTCAGATGAACAAAAATCATTGCTGATACATATTTTCATAGAAAAAATCATTGCCTGAAAATAAAAATGACCTTATCCGTTTATGGATAAGGTCATAAAAACAAGAAATCCTATCGAATTAACGATAGGATTTCTATTTCAGCTTTCAATATTTGATTTCATAAAAGGTTCGGATATATTGCATTACGGGTCACCAAAATAGCAAAAAGCATTCTCTTGATTTTGAGAATGCTTTTTTTGTTGCAGCAATAATAGTTAACAAATTTTAATTATAATAATTGTACTAAAAATGTTGATTTATTGGTCTAAATATGATATAATGTGATAAAAAGTGAACAGCTTTTATCAGGAGGAAATAAAATGAAAAAGAAATATAATTTTCCATTAAAATTCAAAGCAGTAATAATAATAATTGCTCTTTCGATAATACTCTGTGCAGTTTCGATAGCAATGAGTTCGATAAGATTTTCAAAAACTAATGAAGAAAATTTCAAAAATCAGTGCCGTGACCTTGCACATACGGTCGCTCTTACCATTGATGGTGATGATCTGCATAAAGTTACTGAACGTGTACATGAGATCTTTCAATCTATCCCTGAGGATGAACTGATCACAAGCGATGAATGGGGAAGCGATGAATTCAACGCATATCTTGAAAATTATAAACCGATATTTGATATGCCCGAGTATAAGAATGTCTTAAAGGAACTGAGACAAACACAGGAATTGGGAATATCAACACTTTCATCAGTATATACCTGTTATTATACTAAAACCAAAAGCGGCACTTACTATGCTGTGTATCTTGTTGATGCTGCCTTTGATGATCCTTGTCCACCCGGTGTTGTAGAGCATGTAGAAGAAGCACCGTGGGAAATTATTAACGATCCTAGTATTGAGACCGAGCCTTACATAACCAACACGGAAATGTACGGTTGGCTGGTTACAGGTTTGGCACCGGTATATGACAGCAATGGAGAATTTGCTGGATATGCTACTATTGACCTTTCTATGGACGAAATAAAGGCAAAAGAATCTTCATTCATACAGGTACTTACATTACTGCTTATTATCCTTACCGCTATAATTTGTATCGTTACACTGGTAATAATTGATTTTTCAGTTATACGTCCGGTAAATAAGCTCTCTAATGTAGCAACAGGATATATAGACGGCAATGAGAACAGAGACAAATTTGCTTCATTAGATATAAGGCGTTCTGATGAGATCGGAAATCTTTCCGATGCTATGAAAAAAATGGAGAAAGATCTTGGTACCTATATCGACGATCTTACCGCAGTGACTGCCGAAAAAGAACGTGTAAGTGCAGAACTTAACGTTGCAACAAGGATACAGGAAGATATGCTTCCTAAAGATTTCCCTGAACGCAATGACATTTCGCTTTATGCGGCAATGACACCTGCAAAGGAAGTCGGCGGTGATTTCTATGACTTCTTTTTCGTTGACGATGACCATATAGCACTCGTGATCGCCGATGTTTCCGGAAAGGGAGTGCCTGCGGCACTGTTCAGTGTAGTATCAAAGGTCGTTATCAGAAATCAGGTCCATGCCGGAGGCACACCGGCAGAAGTGCTCGAAAGAACAAATAGTATTCTTTGCAGCAATAATGGTTCAGGTCTTTTCGTTACTGTATGGCTCGGTATACTTGATCTTAAAACGGGAGATGTTGAATATGTAAATGCAGGACATGAATATCCTATTATAAGTCCAAAAGACAAACACGCCGAGATCATTGAAAAAGACAGTTTCCCACCGCTTGCCGCAATGGAAGGCATTGAATATATCAACGAAAGATTACATCTGAACAATGGCGATAATCTTATCCTTTATACAGATGGTGTACCTGAAGCTAAAGCTGCCGACGGTTCACGTTTCGGAATGGACAGACTGGTCGAGATCGTTGAACGTAATAAAGGTTCAGCACCCGAAAAGCTTGTAAACGATATTAAAAAGGATGTAGATGATTTCCAGTCGGATAAAGACCCATTTGATGATGTAACGATAATGAGCATTATCTGGAGAGACGAAGAATAATAACAGTAAGACCGTCCTTGTTTTTCAGGGACGGTCTTTTAATATAAAACCTTAAATGATACTTTTTATTTTTGTTGTTCTAATGTCACAATATCCATAAAGCTTTTTCCGATGCTTGTCTGCATATAATCTTCTTTTGTGCCGAAGAACAGCTGCTTTGAACCGATATGCAGTATATGACTTGCATACTTTGCTGCAGCGTTCATATCATGTGATACCATTATTATAGAGATCTCATCATTTTTGTTGAGGTCATAGATAAGCTCATACATCTCATTTGCAGCTTTAGGATCAAGTCCTGTAACGGGTTCGTCAAGAAGAAGCATTTTACGGGTAGCACACAGTGCTCTTGCAAGGAGTACACGCTGCTGCTGACCGCCTGAAAGCTCTCTGTAGCAGCGGTTTTTAAGGTCAGTTATATTAAGCTTTTCCATCATTTCGTCAGCAAGCTTTTTTTCTTCCTTGTTATAAAACGGTCTGAGCCCCATGCGGTTTGCACAGCCTGATATAACTATCTCACGGACAGAAGCAGGAAAGTCACGCTGTACGATCGTCTGCTGCGGAAGATAACCTATCTCGTTTTTTGATACATCACCGCAAAATCTTATCTCACCGCTCATCTGTGAATTAAGCCCTAAAAGCACCTTTACAAGAGTGCTTTTGCCGGAACCGTTTTCGCCGAGTATACACAAGTAATCTCCCTTGGATATAGTAAAATTGATATCCTCAGTCACAATGCTTCCCTCGTATCCGAGAGAAAGATCTTTACATTCAAGCTGTGTGTTCATTTGTTCGCCTTTCTATATGAAAATTGTTATCAATTTCATTCTATCATTTTTGATCTGTTTTGTCAATAGCAGTATTTTATTATCGAATAAGCAGTAAAAGCTTGACATATTGCTCATTAACATATATAATAGAATATAAGTATAGTCTGAAAAAATACGATTCCTTATAAAATACGGAGCCAGTTATTTATCAGACAGATCTGTTTAAATATTACAAGGAGAAACATATTATGTGCGGAATAGTTGGATTTGTTGGAAACGAACAGGCAGCACCTATACTGCTTGACAGTCTTTCAAAACTTGAATACAGAGGATATGACTCTGCTGGTATCGCTGTAAGAGATAACGAAGATGATGTAGAGGTCGTAAAGGCAAAGGGAAGACTTAAAGTCCTTTTTGAAAAGACCAATGGCGGAAACGCTGTTACAGGCAAGTGCGGTATCGGTCATACAAGATGGGCAACACA
>CADBQZ010000123.1 GCA_902796865.1 uncultured Ruminococcus sp.
AAAAAGGGAGAATGTTTATGCAGGAAGAAAACAATAATATCGAAAATAATGAAGAGATAGCTGAAAGCAAAATAATTGAAAACACAGAGGGAAATGATAACGAACAGGGAAATGTTATAGAAAGCAAGAGATATTCTATTCCTTATGAAATGTTCGGAAAAGCTTATGATGTGTTCCAGAAAAAGTATATCTATCCTAGAAATCTTTTTATGTGCGGAATGCTTCTGATAGTTGCTATCGGAAACATAATAAATATTATTATAGGCAATTCAAGCACTATGGGATATTTGCTTGTGGCTGCCTGTGCGGCACTTGCGGCTATAAATCTTTATAATCCTAAAAAGGTAAAGAAAAATCTTATGGAACAGGTAAAGGGTATCGAAAACGACGTTTATACTCTCGATGTTTTAAACGAAAGGCTTGTTATCGGAACAGTTTTAGAACCGCCCGTCGAGGGAGAAAACGAGCCGGAAGAATACGAAAAGGTGTTCGGTGAGAATGTCCGCTCGGAAGAGATAGAAAAGTCTGATATATATGTGAACAACAGTTTAAGAGTTACTGAAAGAGCGGATTTCTTTTTGGTATATATTAAAAAGTCAATGTTTTATGTGATACCTAAATCGGCTTTCACAGAAGACGAGATAAGAAAATTTGCAATGTATTTTTCAGAAAGGCTCGGAAAATACTTTGTATGCGAAGCAGACAGGTAAAGCTTTTTTATAAAAGGCAAGCTTTCGTTCATTTCTTGCTTGTACAAGAAACGAACCAAAGAACACACTTACTTTTCTTTTCTACTGAAAAAGAAAAGTAAGACAAAAGAAATCAGAATAACTCTAACCGATAGTAAACGTCTAATTTTAGTTCATCTCATTGCCGAAAAGCATAAGAAGATAAATTTAGTTTAGAGCTTTGATTACAATATGTCCTTTAAAAAGTCAAATTACAGACTAACTTTTGAGATGTTTTGTAGGAAATCAGTAAAACCTAAATAAGACTAAAACAAGTAAAGATTTCCTCAATTGATATGCAGTATTGCAGGCGGATTTCTTAACGTTTTTTTCTTTATCTTAATTTCTTTTGCGAAAAGCATAAAGAAATTAAGCCTGTTTCTTTGTTACTTTCTTTGCAGGAGCAAAGAAAGTAAAGAATCTTTTTTTTAAAATGTCAATAAAATTCAGAATAGGAAGTAAATCAAATGTTTGATGATAATTCAAAAGTAATAAACGTTGACATTGATAGAGAGATGAGGAAATCATTTCTTGAATATTCAATGTCGGTCATCGTTGCAAGAGCGCTCCCTGATGTAAGGGACGGTATGAAGCCTGTACACAGGCGTATCATATACACGATGAATGAATCAAAAAATACTTTTGACAAGCCGTACAGAAAGTGTGCATATACTGTCGGTGAAGTGCTGGGTAAATATCACCCTCACGGAGACGCATCGGTATATGATGCACTCGTAAGACTTGCACAGAAGTTTTCTTTGCGCTATCCTCTGATAGACGGCCACGGAAACTTCGGTAATATAGACGGCGACCCTGCCGCTGCTTACCGTTATACAGAAGCCAGAATGTCAAAAATAGCAGGTGAGATGCTTACAGACATCGAAAAGGATACTATCCCCTACACCACCAACTATGATGACAAGTTAAAAGAACCGGTAGTACTGCCTAGCAGATTCCCGAATCTTCTGGTAAACGGTTCTGTCGGTATCGCAGTCGGAATGGCTACAAATATACCTCCTCATAATTTAGGCGAGATAATAGATGCTATCGACCTTGTTATGGAAAATCCGGACGCAACGCTCGACGAGATAATGGAGTTTGTAAAGGGTCCGGATTTCCCAACAGGCGGTATCGTTATGGGAAGAGCAGGTATAAGGGCTGCATACGCTACCGGACGAGGAAAGATAACCCTTCGTGCAAAGACTTCTATCGAGGAGATAAAGGGAAGGCAGTGTATCGTAATAACAGAGATACCGTATATGGTCAATAAGTCGAGACTTGTTGAGTCTATCGCAAATCATGCAAAAGATAAGAGGATAGAAGGTATACACTATATCCGTGATGAATCCGGCAGAGACGGTATGCGTATCGTTGTAGAGCTTAAAAAAGATGCTCTTCCACAGATAGTTTTAAACAAGCTTTTCTCTTATACACAGCTTCAGGATACTGTCGGTGTTATAATGCTTGCACTTGTAAACGGCGAGCCGAAGGTACTTACCCTTAAACAGTGTATCGGTGAGTATATCAAGTTCCAGGTAGAAGTAATACGCCGCAGAACGGAATTTGAACTTAAAAAAGCTAAAGCAAGAGCGCATATTTTAGAAGGCTTGTGTATTGCTACCGACAATATCGACGAGGTAGTTGAGATATGTAAGACATCGGAAAATATCCCTCATTCAAAACAGAGATTACAGGAGAGATTCTCTCTTACAGAGATACAGGCTGATGCTATCGTTCAGATGACTCTCGGAAAGCTTACAGGTCTTGAAAGACAGAAGCTTGAAGATGAACTCGAAGAGCTTCATAAAAAGATAGAAGAAATGGAAGCCGTTTTAGCGGACGAAAACAAGATCCACGAGATAATCAGGGAAGAACTTGCGGAGATAAGAAAGAAATTCTCCGACGAGAGAAGAACTCAGATAGAAGCTATAAGCGGCGAAGTCGATATAGAAGACCTTATCCCTGTTGAGGACTGCGTTATAACTTATACCAATAAGGGATATATAAAGCGTATGACACTCGACAGCTATCATACTCAGAACAGAGGCGGAAAAGGCGTTCAGGGAATGAAGCAGCGTGAGGAAGACTTTGTTGAAGAGATGTTCATAAGCTCTACACACGACAATATACTCTTTATGACGAACAAGGGTATTATGTACAAGCTAAAATGCTATGAAGTCCCCGAAGGCTCAAAAGCATCGAGAGGTGTGAATGCTGTAAATCTGCTTCCGCTTTCCAAAAATGAGAAGATAACCGGAATGATAAAGACGGAAGGCTTTGACGAAGATCACTATATAGTTGTTGTAACTAAAAAGGGTAAGATAAAGAAGTCTCCGCTTTCTGCATACAAAAACGTAAGAAAGAACGGTCTTATCGCTGTAGGACTTGATGAAGGCGACGAGATCGCAGGTATCAGAATGACTTCGGGAAGCTCTGAACTGTTTGTTGCTACAAGAAACGGTATGGCGATAAGGATAGCCGAAGAGAATATCCGTTCGATGTCAAGATCGGCTCACGGCGTAAAAGCTATCAAGCTCAGAGGCGACGATGAAGTTGTATCAATGGCAAGAATGAGAGAGGGCGCTTCGCTTCTTACTATAACTGATAAGGGATACGGAAGAAGAACTCCGCTTGATTCATACAAAGTTCAGAACAGAGGCGGATTGGGTCTTAAAAACTATTCTGTAAGCGAGAAAAACGGATATGTATGCGGTATCAAGGTAGTTGATGAGACTGATGATGCTATAATCATATCGAATGACGGTGTTGTAATAAGAATACGCTGTTCAGATGTAAGACTCATGGGAAGATATGCAGCAGGTGTTAAGGTAATGAAGGTTACCGATGACAGCAGAGTTGTTTCATTTACTCGTGCAGAGCATGACGACGATGAAGAAATACAGGAAGTAGAACAGCCTACCGAAGAAGAAATAGAGCAGGATAAAATGAACGCTCAGGCTGAAAAGCTTGAAGCCCAGCAGAGCGAAGATGAACCTGCTTCGGAAGAAGACTAATAATAAAAATTTAAGAGAGCTTTTTTAAGCTCTCTTTTTTTATATGCCTTTTGAAAAAAGGCAGGCAAAATTTTATTTTTTTAGCGTTTCTTTGTGCATACAAAGAAATGCTGAGAAAACTTTTTTATGTTACTTTCTTACTCGTGTAAGAAAGTAACCAAAGAACACGCTTACTTTCTTTATGCTAACGCAAAAGAAAGTAATATAAAGAAAAAAACGTTAAGAAATTCATAAACCATACTGCGTACCCGTTAAAGCAGGTCTCGACTTGTTTTAGTGTGATTATGACTTTAATGATTTTTTTGAAAGCATCGCAAGAGTGAATTTATAATTTGACATTTTTTTGGAAAGATACGTTAGAGC
>CADBQZ010000124.1 GCA_902796865.1 uncultured Ruminococcus sp.
CCGCCAGCATTGTTATTTCCGCCAGCGTTGTTGTTGCCGCCAGCATTGTTATTTCCGTCTGCGTTATTGTTGCCACCAGCATTATTATTGTCACCGGCGTTGTTATTGCCGCTGCCATTCGCATTATTGTTGTTTCCGGCATCTGCCTCTGATTCAACAGCATCCTGCTGTACAGAAGCGTTATTTCCGGGAACGAAGTCTTCGATAGTAAGCTCATGCTTGATAACTTTTTCAAGTTCTTCTGAAGAAAGTGTTTCTTCTTCTTTTTCAGGTACCTGAGCAGCACTGTCTGCGGCTGAACTGCTGTCCTTGTCTTTTCCACTGTCAGAGCAAGCTGAGAATGAAACAGCCATTGCAAGTATGACGGATATAGTTAATAATCTTTTCTTTATATTCATTTTAAAAAGCTCCTTATTGTTTGATAGTTTGATCTGAAGACATATTAGAGACTTCTGTATCAACAATTCATATTATACAACGCTTTTGTTAAAGTGTCAAGCTTAGTATGTGAAAAAATAACGAAAATTTGTTGAATTTTTCTGTTGGTATTATGTCCGATCAATCTTTGAGCATATTGTTCACTGCACTTACGAGCGCTTTGAGTGATGAATCTATAATGTCTGTTGCTATACCAACGCCCCAGAAGTTCTTGCCGTCCTTGTCTTTTATGCCGACATAGGACATAGCTCTTGAATTGGATTTTTCTTCAATGGCATTTTCAGTATAGGTATGGAGAGTGTATTCAATGCCTAGTTCTTCCTTTATGGCGTTGCTTACAGCATCAAGTCTTCCGTTGCCTTCTGCCTTACGGTTTTTGAGCTCACCGTTTACTTCAATAGTAACGTCAGCCTTTATGCGTTCTTCAGGAAGCTGCTGATAGTGATATTCCTTGAATTTTACAGGTGTTTTCTTGTTGATATATTCCTTTTCAAAAGCATCATATACTTCCTGCGGTTTAAGTTCTCTGTGTGCATTGTCGGAAACACGCTTTATCATATATCCTACAGTTTCCTTCATATTCTTCGGAAGTACAATACCAAACTGATTTTCGAGGATATATCCGATACCGCCCTTTCCGGACTGGCTGTTTATTCTTATAACATCTGCTTCATAGACTCTTCCGATGTCTTCCGGATCTATCGGGAGATAAGGAACTGTCCAGTGCTTGCAGTTTTTCTCTTTTCTCCAGTTCATTCCCTTTGCGATAGCGTCCTGATGAGAACCGCTGAATGCCGCAAACACAAGCTTACCGCTGTATGGCTGTCTGTCATAGACTTTCATATCGGTGATCTTTTCGTAGTGTTCAACTATGTCCGGGAGGTTTTCAAAATCAAGTTCCGGATCAACGCCCTGAGAGAACATATTCATGGCAAGTGTTACTATATCAACATTACCTGTACGTTCGCCGTTTCCGAAAAGTGTACCTTCGATTCTGTCTGCACCTGCAAGCAGTCCCATTTCGCTGTCTGCAACAGCACAGCCCCTGTCGTTATGAGGGTGAAGCGATATGATGAGGTTTTCACGGTCGATAAGATTATCGCACATATACTCTACCTGGTTTGCATAAACGTGAGGCATTGAATGTGATACAGTAACAGGAAGATTGATTATGACTTTATTATCTGGTATAGGCTCCCAGATCTTTATTACTTCGTTGCATATCTCAGCTGCAAATTCCGGTTCTGTTCCTGTGAAGCTTTCCGGTGAATATTCAAAGTAATATGTTCCTTCTGCTTTTTCTCTGTATTGTTTGCAAAGTTCTGCACCGGTAACGGCGATGTCGATTATCTCCTGCTTGCTCTTTCTGAATACCTGTTCTCTCTGTGCTACAGATGTAGAATTGTAAAGATGAACGATAGCCTTCTTTACGCCTTTTAATGCTTCAAATGTCTTTTTGATTATATGTTCTCTTGACTGTGTAAGTACCTGTATAACAACATCATCAGGGATAAGCTTCTGTTCTATCAGCGCACGGCAGAACTCATACTCTGTATCTGATGCGGCAGGGAAGCCGACTTCTATTTCTTTAAAGCCTATTTTTACAAGGTATTTGAAAAAGTCAAGTTTTTCTTCAAGAGTCATTGGATTTATAAGTGCCTGATTGCCGTCACGCAGGTCAACACTGCACCAGATAGGCGCATGATCAACATAGTCTTTTTTTGCCCATCTCATAGGAGCATTCTCGACAGGAAAATATTGTCTTGTGTAATTTTCAAAATTTTTCATAAATGAAGATCCTTTCTATACAAATATTTCTTTAGTAACTCTGCAACAAAAAAGCTCCACCCCCATAAAAAGAGGTGAAGCAATACTACTCCACGGTACCACTCTAATTGACAGTCAGACTGTCCGCTTTAGCTGCATCGTTCAATGCATTCCTCTATAACGGGAGGACCCGTTTCAGCCTACTCATTTGTTCAGTATCAATTACTGTTTTGTATTTTCAGCGAACTGCTCAGGGAGGAGCTATGACCTGTACGGAACACTGCCTTTCACCAAACGGCAGCTCTCTTGAGATCCTTGTACACGGTTTTATTTCCCGTCACCGCATTTTATATTGATATTAATTATATTTTACATCATAAATCAGTTTTTGTCAAGGGGTTTTGAAAAAATAATATGTACATCATTTTTCTTTCGGATATACAAGACCCCAGTCTTTTCTTATGCTGTCCATTATCTCCAACATAAATATTGACTCATCGAGCGGCATAGAATTACTTTCAAGTCTTCCTTTTTCTATACATTCAAGCGATTCATATACCTCGTATTCATAGCCGGTCATCTGTTTTGGCATATCTATATGCTTTAAAAGTATATCGTTTGTGCTGTAGACATTTATCTCAGAAGGATTGTTGATATTTTCTATAACGATATAACCCTTATCTCCGTGTATGATCCCTTTTCTGTCGGAGCGTGAATACATACTGTGAGTCAGTACTGCGGTTTTCCCACTTTTAAAATGTATTGTGATAGATTCTTTTCCGTCAACACCGGTGTCTGTCATACATACTGATGAGTCGATATGGTCAATGTCTTTCCCGAAATGCATCAAAGCAAAGTTGATGCCATATATCCCGATGTCAAGAAGAACGCCACCTGCAAGTTCCGGAGATATAAGTCTTTTTTTATTATGTATAACATAAGAAAGATTTGCAGTCAACATATCGGCTTTTCCTATAATGCCGCTGTTGAGTATTTCGTCTATGATATGTCGTGAAGGCATATATCTTGTCCAGATAGCTTCTGTTATGAATACGCCTTTTTCAGCGGCGGTCGCTTTTAGCTTCCGGGCTTCATCTGCATTGATAGTGAATGCTTTTTCGCAAAGCACAGCTTTTTTATTTTCTATGCAAAGAATTGCATTTTCATAGTGCTCTGAATGAGGAGTTGCTATATATATAAGATCAACATTTTTATCTTCTGCAAGTTCTTTATAGCTTCCGAAAGCTTTTTTAAAACCGTGTTCAACAGCGAATTTTTTTGCCTTTTCTAATGTTCGGGAAGCTATAGCATAGCATTCCGCATTTTTCATTTGCTTTATGGTATCAGCCATAGAAACGGCTATAGAGCCGGTGCCCATAATACCTATATTCATATTTCCCTCCTGCTGTTTTATAATTTAAAGTATGTTTATATAGATATATCTTTTAGGTATTATTGGATATCAATGCTTCTACCTGTGCTTTCTTTTCGTATAATACACAGCCGCCGTCATGCTCTTCAAGCAGTATGTCACCGCTTTGAAGTGCTGTAAATAGCGGTGAGTGAAGTGCTTCACGAAGAGATGTGTCTTTTACATTGACATCTGAATATGGCGAGAAAGGACAAGGTTCTGCGCCGCCATGGGAATTGATATGAAAGAAACCTCTTCCTGCCGCAACACAGCCGCCTGTGCTTTTCTCATCTCCGGGGAAAGATATATAGACCATTTCGGGGGAGTCTTTTCTGAGTTTTTTTATTTTTCTGTCAAGATATTCACGTTCTGTATCAGTAGGGGCAAGTTCTTTGCTATCGTCTGATACCGGAACGTACTCTACAAATATTAACACTTAACAGCCTTGTTCGGAAAGATTTTTGAGAAAATCATTTGATGTGACCTCTTTGTAATTTTTAGAAGTTACTGTTATCGAAGCGCCAAATATCAGTTTTCGTTCTTTAAACTCTTTCATATTAGCAAAAAGCTTATCGTAGATACCGTCACCACGCCGTGCATCGGTAAGTTCACGGCTGCCCTCGATGCTCATGACAGGCACAAGATTCCGGCATTTATCAAACAGTTCCAAATACATATCTGTTATATAAGTACCGTTTGTAAAAATCGGGAAAAGTATATTTCTTTTTTTGCCTGCTGCTTCTATAATATCACGTCTGAGCATTGGCTCACCGCCTGCAAGAAGGATAAAGCTTATTCCAAGTTCCTCTGCTTCATCGAATATTTTAAGCCACTCCTCAGATGTAAGCTGTTTCACAGGCTCTGAGTCTGTGGTAGCATGGTTACATCGTGAATAGCATCCTGCACAATGAAGATTGCATTTGCTTGTTATACTTGCGATAAGAAATGGCGGTATATGTTCACCATTATTTTCTGCTTCCCGTCGCTTTTTTGAAGCTGCTTTGCTTGCAGCAGCAAATTTAAGCATAAATAAACTCTCTTTTGGATTCTTTAATGTTGCTTTTATAGCTTCACTTATGATACGTTCTGCGCCTTCTGTCAGATACCCCTGAAGATCTGAACCTTCAAAAATTTGTTCTTTCATATTCTCTCCTCGAAAAAATTATGTATACTGATCTTATA
>CADBQZ010000125.1 GCA_902796865.1 uncultured Ruminococcus sp.
AAAATTTTCTTCACATATTATATAATAGAATAATAGAACTTTGCAAAAAGAGGGCAGCAAAATGAAAAAGCTTTATTTTATAACAAATCTTCATTCAGGCAAGGCTACTACAGCCTCAAAACTCGGCATGGTCATAGACAGATTCACCGCCGCCGGCTTTGAAGTTACCGTCCGTCCTACCCAGGACAGAATGGACGCAAGCGCTGCCGCAGAATATGCCTGTGGACAGGGTTTTGATCTTATAGTATGTTCAGGCGGAGACGGCACTCTAAACGAGGTCATTCAGGGTGTAATGAAATCAAGAAATAAACTTCCTATAGGCTATCTTCCGTCAGGCTCGACCAATGACTTTGCCAAAAGCATGGATATACCCACAAATATTGAAGCTTCAGTCGAAGCTGTGATACAAGGAAGACCAATATCCTGTGACATCGGAAGCTTAAACAGCAGATATTTTACATATATCGCTGCATTCGGAGCATTTATAGAAGTAACATACGAAACATCTCAGAATGTAAAAAATGTACTGGGACACGCCGCATATATTCTAAGCGGCATAGCAAAACTCAAAAAGATACGCTCCTATCACGTCAAGGTGACCGCCGCCGATATAGAGATAGAAGATAATTTCATCTTCGGCATGGTGACCAATTCCTCATCTGTAGCAGGGATACTCTCGCTCGGGGACTTTCTCTGTGATGACGGACTGTATGAAGTTACACTTATAAAAACACCGGCGAATCCGGTAGAGCTTCAAAGGATAATTCATGGGCTTATGAATCTTGACGAAGAACTCGACTCACGATATATCATATCATTCAAAGCATCAAAAATAACTTTTGAATGTGAAGAAGAGCTTAACTGGACCGCCGACGGAGAATTTGGCGGAAAATTCAAAAAAACCGAGATAGTCAACAACAACAAAGCGGTCGAAATAATAACGCTTCCAAAAGATGCCGAAATATCGGAACAAAAGGATTTAATTGTAAAAAAATAAAATATTCTCAAACCCCTTGACAAAACCGAAAATATGGTATATAATAATATGGCTGTCAGAAAAACAGCCGATTCGTTTATCGAGGTGTAACTCAGTTTGGTAGAGTGCTTGGTTTGGGACCAAGATGCCGCAGGTTCGAGTCCTGTCACCTCGACCAACCGGTGATCCGGCAGAATAATAAAGCTTTTTGCCGGGTCTGTTGTTTTTTTCGTAAGCCGAAAGAAAATTTCAAAAAAATCGAAAAAAATTCAAAAAAAGGGTTGACAAACGGAAAAAAGTGTGATATAATAAATAAGCACTGTGAGAGTGCTGGTGTAGCTCAGTTGGTAGAGCAGCTGATTTGTAATCAGCAGGTCGGGGGTTCGAGTCCGTTCACCAGCTCCAATATTTTTGCCGGCGGCAGTCGGCATTGTTTTTATGGGAGAATTCCCGAGTGGCCAAAGGGGGCAGACTGTAAATCTGTTGCGTTTCGCTTCGATGGTTCAAATCCATCTTCTCCCACCAGCCGAAAATTTCGGCAGGACGTATCGGATACCATTTATGGTATCCGATTTTTTATGTCAAAAATAAGCATCAATGATACAAAAAGGATATAATATGAATGTAATATGTCGGAATGATATAACCCTTGATGATATAAAAGCGCTCATCTGCTGTACCAAGAAAAAAGTTCGTTTTATGCTCATATTTCTTTTTGCGGTATTTCTTGCTTTTCTGATATTCTGTATAGCCACCGGAAATACAGCAGGCAATATCGTCTATCTTACAGCCGGTCTTATATGGTGTACGGCAGTTTATTTGTTTGTGTTCATTATAAACCCTTCTATCGTATACAAAAGCATGAAAAAACGGCTTTCAGGCGAAACTTCAGTAAATTATGTGCTAAAAGAAAAGCATATGACAGCCGAGACAGCTCTCGAAAAGAAAAAGAAAAGATATTCGGATATGTTCCATATCTACGAAACGGAAGACTATTTCTTTTTCTATTTCAAAAGAAACGAAGCCTATATACTTAAAAAAAGCGGTATAGAGAACGGAAGCCCGGACGAGATAACCGATGCGGTCTTAAAACAGGCACCTGCAAAATTTACAGGAGGAGCGCAAAAATGAGCATCTATCAGATGGATTATAAAAAAGCAGATATAAGAAACTTTTTCAACGAAAATGTCAAAAGCAAGCTCATAAGAAACCTTGTTATGATATACAGCGTTATCGGTGCTGTTGTATTTCTGGTATTTGCGCTTGCATCAGTGATAATCAAAAAGGATTTCTCATTTGCAAGCCCGTTTCCGTATGTTTTTCTTTTGATAATAGCTGTCATAATCTGGCTTGCTGTAATGAGATCGCTCAGAAATTCTCAGGAAAATATGTACAAGGAATTTATGTCCATGTACAATAAAGACACGATAACCTGTTCATTTGCAAGCGACAGACTCTACATAAGCAATACCGATTTCACAAGCAGCTCTAACGGATATATTTTCTATAAAGATCTTGAAAAAGCCGTTGAATCGGATAATTATTTTTACTGTTTTCTAAAAGACGGTTCAGCTCAGATAATAAGAAAATCTGCAATAACCCACGGCAGCGTTGAAGATACAAGAAATACTCTCCGCAAAGCCTTGAGAAGCAGATATAAAAGCATCATGAAACTCAGAGGGAGGTAAAATAAATGGTAAGAGCAGTTATGGATTATACAAGAAGCGACACAGAAGCTTTCTGCAAAAAAGCGAAAAGCTCCAAGGATATAATAATTTTCTACGCTTCGCTTTTCCTGCTTTATTCTGCAGGAGTAATAGGATTCGGTCTTTACGGGATAGAAACTTACGCTTTTCTTATAATGATCTCGGTACAGGCATTTATATTTCTTATGTTTTTGTATCTTGTATTCACTGTTGTAAAAGCAGCACCTGACCGTGAGCTTGAAAAAATAGAACAGAAATACGGAAGCAAAACGATAACCTTCACATTTGATGACGAAAGCTTCACACTCGATTCAAAAAATAAAAGCGATTATACCGTTAAATATGCTGACATAAAACAGCTCATCTGGACAGACGACCACTATTTTATCATCTGCCCTGAAAAAGACGACGACTATATAATAAGAAAAAGCGCAGTCGCTGACGGCAAAGCAGAAGAGCTTGAAAATATATTCAAAGAAAAGCTAAGCGATAAGATAAAAAGAAAATAAAGGCATCACCTATTAAAGGTGTTGCCTTAATAGGTTATATAAGAAACAGCTAAGGCTGTTTTTAATTGCTGAAAAAGTCAGAAAATTCTAATCTTAAAGTTTTGGTCAAGCTT
>CADBQZ010000126.1 GCA_902796865.1 uncultured Ruminococcus sp.
ACAGCAGCGTGACCGACAGCATTTCCGAATTCATTATGATCTATTCCCATGATCGTTGTTTCTTTCTCGTCTATCATTACTTTCATGCCTTCATCAAGCTGATATTTCTCGTTATTTTCAAGCATGATCGCCGCCTTATTGTCGGTTATCACGGCGACCCCATCGGCAGATATATTGATCGTTCCCATCAGACTCCAGAAAAGAATCCCTAACAGGATAACGAGTATAGCGGCAAGTACGAGCCATACCATTGGCTTTGTTACACGAAGATAATCCGTTAGCTGACCCGGCAGGACAGACGCTCTTTTACTTTAAAGGAACGTTTTTATTTTTTAATGCTCTATAAAAAGAAACAAGACCACAGTTCCCTGTAGTCTTGATTTTTTATATTCCCACAACAGACATATAAACATTTCCGGTTCTTGTAGTTTTGACCTTATCTTTTAAAAGCATCGTATCAATCTTTTTCAGATCACTTGATATACCGTTTCCTGTGTATTTAACATAACTTTCTTTTATTGTCCATATCCTTGTGAATTCGGCAGCTTTATCATTTGAGTTTTCAATAAGATCCAGTTCATGATCGCTGCAAACATATTCTGCTGTCTTTGGATTATATTTCCCTATCAGCTGAATATCAATACCTATCTCTTTATCAGAAACAATACAAACGCACTCATCACCTGAATGACTGATATTAAAATAAACTCCGCTGTGATCTTTTATATATGGTTTGCCATGCTCAGTAAAATCAATTTCAAAATCAACAATACCAAAACACTCCTTCATTCCATATATTAAAAGCATATATGAGACCGCAGAAAGCCTGCGGTCTCTGTCATTAACATACCTCAGAGCCTTTTTTCTTCTCTCTTCCGGAAGGACAGTCATAACTTCATTGAAATCAGATTCAGTCATCCTATCCACACCGGAAAAATAATATATTCTATACATCGTTTTGCGCCTGCTGCTATAAAACAGTCAGATCTCCCTTCTTTATCTCTGTTTTAATTATATCATACTTTTTGCTTTTTGTAAAGATGAAAATAAAAATAATCTTTATTTTTATTATTATCTTCTTTTATTTCTAAAATTATAGCCGAAATAAAGGTTACAAAAATAATACCAAATTATTACAAATATAGCATTATATTGTCATATTTATGTAACTTTATTTATTTCTGTAATATTTTATTTCTTTTTTCATTTTTCAGATTTATTTTTTTCGACAAAATGAGCATTTGATTTTATGTTTTAAAATAGCTATGTTTTTTACTATTCAATTTTAGTACCACAAAAAAGTGTTTAGCATAGATTTGACTTATTTCTATGGATTTACGCTAATTTATAGTATTTTATTTCTTTTTTTCGGAAATTAATTCTATTTAAGACAGTTATTTTTTCTATTTTTTAACCAAAAATGTTTTTTATAATAAAAAGCAGGGGATATAGTATTATATTGACCAATATCCCCTGTTTTTTATTTTTTTATAGTATTTTCATTCTTTTTTTTATTGCTGCTTTTTTATTTATTTATCGAAGATCAGTTCTAAAGTTGTCTTCTGAACGGTCATATTCTGCTTATCGTAAAACTTTTTAGCAGAATCGTTGCCCTCCCAGACATTAAGTGTAAGATTATGTATGCCATTGCTTTCTGCATATTTCTTTATATGAGAAAAAAGCATACTCCCTATCCCCTGCCCTCTTACGTTTTCATCGACACACAGATCGTCAAGATAGAGTGACCTTAAATCGCAAAGAGCACTGTTATTCTTCACGTCACTCAAAATACACATTGCATAACCGACCGTTGTATCATTATTTTCATCATATGCAACGAAAACCGGACGATTCGAGTCATTTATCATATCTTCTATTTCTTTAGCTGTATACTTTTGTCCGCCGTTTCTAAAAAGATCAGGACGGCTTTGACTGTGAACTGTACATATCTGTACAAGCATTTTCTCAATATACGGAATATCTTTAATTTCAGCATCTCTTATATTCATTTCAATCATGCCTTTCATCAGTATTATCATACATTTCGCAAAATCTTCCCGAGAATGATGGCTTAATACCATCAATAGTCAAATGCTCGGTATTGCCAAAACGTATTATTCTGAAATAAGCTTTGCCTTTTCGGCGCTCTTCAGTATAAAGCTCTGTAACTGACGTCGTTAAAGCGCAGCAGCCATGCCACAAGGTCATAGGCGATACCCCAAGCAGATGTGCAAGCATTACGCACTCTACTCCGAAATGACAAAACAGCGCTATAGTATCGCTGTTAGGAGCATTTACCTTATAATGATCATCTATACGCTCATATCCGTGCTTTTTTAAAAGCTCATCAAGACCGTACCATACACGCCTTGCTTCAGATATAACATTGCCGTTTTGCATTACATCTGTAAGAAACCAGCTGTCACGATCAAAATACCGCTTTTCAGCAGTCCACTGTTCAGGCAGCCAATCCCATGGAATATGCGGACTTTCGCCGCCTATCGTTATAGGAGCATGAAATTCTCTCGCCCATGGAAGAATCTCAGCTTGTTTTCCAAATCGTTTAAGAGTATATGAAGCAGTCTCCATTGCCCTTCCGAGCGGTGACATATAAAAATAGTCTATTTTTTGTCCTTCCAGATATTTTGAAAGGCTTTCTGCTTCTTTTTTGCCTCTTTCGGTAAGACAATCATTTTCATAATCCGGATCACCGTGTCTTATAATAAGTATCCTCAAAACCGTATTCCTCTCTATTCAAAAAATGCCACATTTTTTACATTCTTATCTTCCGCAAATGTTGACGCATTATACAAGAATAATGTTTGTCCGTAATCGCTCGGATTCACATAATCCCTTATATCGCCTTTTAAATAACGAGGGTCTATAAGCGTGATCTCCGAATAGTGATTTACTAAAAACGGAACAAAAGAATTTGCATATGAATCCTTTATGACAAGTATCTTTTTCTTGTTAAGTGCATCTGTCTTTATTATAGTACAGGCACGATTATCGCCTAAAAATACATTATATTTGCTTGGTTTATCCAAAAATTCCCTGAAATAAATGCTGTCCTTATCCTCAACACTGCTGCCGTCCTGAAGAGAAACATTTGTGACATTATTACCGTGATCATATGAATAAATATCTATAACATCTTTATCCACGCCATTATATAAACATTTATTATAAAATGTTCCCTGAAAATCATCTGCTGCGTGTTCAATATCAAATTTTTCATGGTCTACCGGCATAAATCCCAGTTTTGATGATGCCTTTCTGTAAGCACAGTAAGCGCCATAGCTTGTCCAATGGTGGTCTGTACGATAGTAAATATACTCGTCTTTTTCTGCTGTTAAAGCATCAGATACATCTATTACGTTTACCTTGCTGGTAAAGCCGGAGCAAGTCTCATCTATGAACTCCATCTGATCCAGCTGAGGTGCATTTGAAGGCAGCTTATCATTATATATTCCGGCAGAAGTAGGAACAAGCATAAAATATGTTTTAGTATTTACATAGTGAGCCGCAAACTCATTAACAGCCTGTACAGACCTTGATACCTCTTTATAATCGGGTTCTTTAAGTCTTTCTATCAGCATATTATCGCCTAAATAAATATTATTTATACAGTTTTTACCCATAAATCTGTCAATAAACATCTTTGTTCTGATAAACGCCATTCTTCCCTGAAAGTTATCGGAAATATATCTTCCAAGATCATTCATATAACTCTTATCAAAAATTGCTGAAATGGAAAGATCAGGCTTTTTCGCAAGCGGTCTGTTCTCGGTTTCAGAAAACACTTTTTTTTCGGAAACTATAAATATAACAGGCATTATGAATATAATAATAATAAATACGGCTGCTGATATTATTCTCTGCTTCTTTTCCATATAGCTGTTTCCCCTTTAAAATCTGAAGTACAAAAACGGATTATAGCTTGCATCAACAAGGTATGCGCTGCATAATAGCAGCATCAATGCTTGTACAACAGGTATAGCATAATAAACATACTCTTTCTTTTTAACATTGAACAAAAGCTTGTCATAAAGCTTTTTAGGCAATTCTGTACTTCCGACCGCACAAATCACAAACAGAATAAAATAATTCCTTAAAATATACCATGTAAAGCTGTCAGCAAAACCAGTACCGCCGCCTAACATAGTTCCGATAAAGCTGAAAGCATCACCTAACGTATCTGTATCAAACAATACCCAGCCAAACACGACCAGTATAAATGTATAAGCAGTAGTTATAAAGCCCGGAAGTTTCTTTAATATATCTCCTAAGAAAATCCTTTCGAGTACTATGAAAAATCCAAAATACAATCCCCAAAGAATAAAATTCCAGCTTGCACCATGCCAAAGACCTGTAAGTCCCCATACGATCAAAAGATTTCTGAGCGTTTTTAAGCTTCCGTTCCTGTTTCCTCCGAGAGGTATATATACATAAGACTTAAACCATGAACCAAGTGTTATATGCCACCTTCTCCAGAATTCAGATATGCTTTTTGAAACATACGGATGACGGAAATTCTCAGGGAAATTGAATCCAAGCATTTTTCCAAGTCCTATAGCCATATCTGAATATCCCGAAAAATCATAATATATCTGGAAAGTATATGCCAATATTCCAAGCCATGCACTCATAGTGGACAACGCAGGATATTCCATACCCTTTATCTCAGTCCAAAGCATACCTATATTATTGGCAAGTATTACCTTTTTTACAAGACCTTTTATGAATATACCAACGCCTTCACCTAAAAGGAGCGCATTGATCTTTCTCTTGGAAAGTTCTGCTTCGACTTCCTCATATCGTACTATAGGTCCTGCGACTATCTGAGGGAAAAGCGTTACATAAGCTGCATAATTTATAAAATTTCTTTGTACCTTTATTTTTCTCATATACATATCAATAGTATACGACATACTCTGGAATGTATAGAAAGATATTCCCACAGGAAGCGGAAGCTTATCTACATCAGCACCAAATATACTCATAAAAAATCCGAAATATTTAAACGTAAATAATATACCAAGATTTACAGCGATAGACCCTATAAGTGCAATACGCCTTATCTTATCATCGTAATCATACTTGTCTATGATCCTGCCTGCTGTATAGTCTATGAGTGTTGTTAAAAGCATAAGAAAAACATATACAGGTTCTCCCCAGGCATAAAAAACAACTCCTGAAATAAGAAGTATGATATTCTTCGTACTCTTTGGAGCTATATAATATATAAGCAGAACAAGGGGAAGAAAAAAATATAAAAATATAAGACTTGAAAATACCATTTTTTACCTCCCTTTATCCTGCATTTTTTCTGTCATCTGTTTTAATCCTTCAAGGTCTGTCATAGTATTCAATACCTCAAGCATTGAATTTGCAGACAGCATCTCCGGCAGTTTTAAATAATTCAAAAGCATACGGCGCTTGTCACTGCTTCCTTTTCCACCGCTAAGCCCAAGCGAAAACATATCGGATTTTGTTATCTTTTTATGTTCCTCCACAATACTTTCGCCTGTTCTGATACCTGCTTTTTCAAAAGCTTCTATCAGAACTTTCGTATCCATACCCTCAACACCCAGTTTTCCTTCAGCAGATGGTTTTATTTTTCTTTTTTCCTTGCCGAATATATCAGGTATATATACATTTTTTATACTTCCCTTTCTGACAGCGCCTTTTATATGATTTCTTATTATAAACCCTGCACTGTCTGAATCGGTAAGTATCACAATACCTGTTTTTTCAGCATAATACCGTATAAGTGCAAGCTTTTCCTTATCCTTGAAAATGCCAAAGCCATCTGTAACTATTATAACTGCATCTATCAAAGATGAAAGTCTTATTTTATCATATTTCCCTTCTACGATCACAGCCTCATGAAGCTTTATCATTATTGTCCCCTTACTGCCATAAGCATTTGTGTGAGCATTTTTTCAAGTACCGTCTTTTGCGAAAATGACGAACTTTTAAGTGTTCTGTCTGCATCACACAATATATTCATACACCTTCTTAAATTTTCCGCAGATATTCTCCGGCAGTCACGCAAAGCATTATCAACTGCAAACGAGCGCCCTTTATAATTAAAATCCTCTGCTATCTCTTTAGAGCGCTTATTTGCTGTCAAAGCGATCTTTGCTCTGTAAAGATCAAGAAATGACATTGTTATTGCTGATACGACTGCAACAGGCTCACTGCGCCTGTTTAATAAACTATCTAAATAATAAAAACTCTTTTCTCCATCCATAGCTATTACAGCTCTTGCAAGCTTGAAAGCATCCGTCTCTATCTGTCCTGAAACAAGTGAATCAATATCAGATGA
>CADBQZ010000127.1 GCA_902796865.1 uncultured Ruminococcus sp.
CCGAAGCCTTCATATTATAATCCTCCCGAATGATTCAGACATCAGAGCCGAGATACAGCTCAGGACTATCGCTATGGACTGTTGGGCAAGTCTTGAGCATCAGATGAAATATAAAAAGAATATAGGGAAAAATACAGAGCTTATAGTTTCAGAACTCAAACGATGTGCCGATGAGATAGCATCGACAGATCTTTCAATGCAAACACTAAGAGAAATGATAGAAAAAGACAGGTGATCTTATGAAAATTTTATACGCAGAAGATGAAGCAGCACTTTCTGAAGCAGTTACAGAAGTGCTTAAAATGGAAGAATATGATGTAGTACCGGTTTACGACGGTCAGCAGGCTGTAGATAAACTTTTAAGCGAACCTTTTGACGGTGTTATACTTGATGTCATGATGCCAAAACTTGACGGTTTTGAAGTACTTGAAAAAATGCGTGAAGCACAGATATTTACTCCTGTTCTGATGCTTACCGCAAAAGCTGAAACAAGTGATATGGTACAGGGTTTTTCTATAGGTGCCGACTATTATCTTCCGAAGCCGTTTAAAATGGCAGAACTTATGGCAAGAGTAAATGCTATGCTAAGACGTGCTACCCAATACCGCAGCAGCGAACTTCACAGAGGCAATACTACCCTTTCGACCGGAATAGCAGAAGTCACGACTCCAACTGGAAGTTTAAGACTCAGTACCCGTGAGACCGATCTTCTTGCTCTTGCGCTTAAAAATGCAGAAAAAAATATGTCTGAGCAATGGCTCTCTGAAAATGTATTCGGGAAACCTGATGAAACCGATGGGGTAAAGCTTTATGTATCATATCTCAATAATAAACTTGGACAGATACATTCAGATCTTCATATAGTCGAAGAAGATAGTGTATATAAACTTTTAGAGGAGGAAGTATGAAAAGTCTCCGCACAAGAATGACACAGATAGCTTTTTTTGCATTATTAATGGTATTCATTATGATATCAATGATAATCAATTTCACTATCTCTGTACACAATTCCATTCAGGCAGATGATACGACTAAGCTTATAAGTGAAAACGGCGGACGTATGCCAAATTTTATTGATTATGATGACGAAGATCTTGATGACAGAAAAAACACTAAAAAAGAAAACGATATTGCGTTTCCTTGGGGATATAACGAAGAATCTCCTTTCAAGACAAGATATTTTCTCGTTACTTTAAATGATAAAGGAAAGGCTATAGATACTGATATATCACATATAGCTGCCATAACAAAAAAAAGCGCATATGAAATGGCTGAAAACGCCTATCGAAAGGAATACGAAACAGGATATGAAAATGAATACCGATACAGACTTGTGAATGATGAAGACAGTACTTACATGATATTTCTCGACTGTTCGGAAAATTTCCGCACACGAAAAGTAGTACTACTTATAACACTTGCAATATTCCTCGGATTCACTGCACTTATAACTATAATTTTCGGTATATGCTCCAAATACGTATTAAAGCCTTTTGAAGAAAATTCAAAGCGGCAGAAACAGTTTGTAACAGATGCCAGCCATGAACTTAAAACTCCTCTTGCTATAATATCTGCAAACGCAGAAGTGCTTGAATATAAAACGGGCGAAAGCAAATGGACAAAAACGATAACCGATGAGGTACAGCATATGAGCCGTCTTATAAATCAGCTTTTGACTCTTGCAAAGCTTGAAGAAACGGCTTTTGATACCGAAAAAGAACAATTCGACCTTAGTGAAAAAGTAGTACAGATCACAGAAAAATTCACCGAAGTAGTATCAGCAAAAAATGTCGTACTAAAAAAAGAATTGGATGAAAATATATTATTCTGCGGAAATTTTGAACAGATAGAGCAGCTGATATCTGTACTCACCGAAAATGCTGCAAAATACGTAACCGAAAACGGCAACATAAATATCACTCTTTCAGCAAAAGGAAAAAAAGTATTTTTTAATATTTTCAATACCGCCGAGCTTGACCCTGAAACTGACTATGAAAGACTTTTTGATCGTTTTTACCGAACTGACCGCTCACGTTCTTCTAAAACAGGCGGACACGGCATTGGACTTTCTATCGCAAAGCATATCACAGAAATTTACGGCGGAACTATCAAAGCGTATCCAAAAGATGACGGACTTGAATTTGCTGTAACACTTATAAACAGCAAATGATCCGGTAACAGAAAGGCATTTATTATGAAAGAAGAAGAATATATCTACTTTAGCCGGCAGTTTGCTGATATGTTCGGCTTCCCAGTGAGACTTTTTAAAAACAATAAAAAAATATACTACTATAGTATGTTGGGACTTGATGTAGATACCGCAGATATATTTTGCAATATAGACATAAAAAGCACCGACAGTATGACATATGAAATATATGATGATAAATTGTATTTCGGCATAGTTCATTTTCCGCCTTATCACTTTGTTACAGGTCCTGTGTGCGAACTATTTCTGTCCGAAA
>CADBQZ010000128.1 GCA_902796865.1 uncultured Ruminococcus sp.
CTTCGATACTGCGTATCCATTAAGCAGGTCTCGACTTGGTTTAGTCTAATTTAGGCTTTACTGATTTCTTGAAAAGCATCGCAAAAGTTTATCTGTAATTTGACTTTTTTGAAAAACACGTCAGAACCAAGTGTAGGGGCGAGCATCGCTCGCCCGTTACAAAAATAGCAACATAAATTTACAATTAAGAAAGTAACATAATAAGTTTTGCTGCCTTTTTCAAAAAGGTATAAAAATTTGCACAAAAATCTCAATTTTTTCCGTATAAGGCTTGACACCGCACCCAAATCAATGTTAAAATACTATTATAGAGAAGATCTCTTCTGAGGTCTGAAAAAAGCCAAAAGATATGGAAGGACAATACAAAATGGAACTTAACGATATATTAGATGAGATAAAAGCAAATCTTACCGGCGACCCCTTAAAAGACGGTCCTTATCTCAAACAACAGGCGGATAAATATAAAGACGAGCCTTTTTCGAGAGAGCTTCAGGAAAAAATGGCTGAGATACTTGTACAGATAACCGAAAAGGATTACAAGACTACTCTTTATACATTTCTTGACAAAAAGAATAAAGAGATAGACCATCAGCTTGAAAGTGTACGCAAACGATTTAAAAACCTAAACTTCAACGGCGGCAACAAGATACTCGAAGAGATAATAAGAAACAACATCTTTGCGTGGAACGATACCGATAAATATACATATAAATGCTTCGGAACGCCGCTCGAATACATTCTTTTTAAAAATCTTTTCGAGGACGAACAGCGTGAGATAAAGCCTGTAAACTGTGATCTTGCAAAAGTATACCGTTTATTCTGTATCGGACTTTCGCAGAAAAAGCGCTATGCAGATGCCAGAAATGCTATAGAAAGAGCAGTCGAACTTAACCCTGTTGACCCGGAGGTATACAAAACATTTATAGAGCTTACAAAGATACAGCGTGATCTTCCTACACTCAAACACTGCGCCGAGATGCTCTTGAAATGTGCAGTAAATAAAGAACAGGTGGGCTATGCCTATTTTGCATACAGCTTCTATTACTCTGAAATGAAAGAATACAGAAACGCTCTTGCAATGCTTCAGATGAGCAATCTTTTCCGTGAATCCGATCTTTACGAAACAGAGCTTGAATACATCGGAAGAAATCTCGGTTATTCGGGAGAACCTCCGCTGTTTGATAAAAATCAGCTTATGGTAATAATGAATAACGAAAATATACAGCCCGGCCCTCCGGCGGCGGTAGCTGGTATCGCAAATCACGTTGCAAAGGAATTCGAGGATCAGGGCGAACTTAAATATGCAAAGTATTTTTATGATATAGTATACGAGCTTACCGAGAGCGAGAAGATAGCTGAGCATATAGAAGAGCTTGAAAAAAAGATAAAGTAACAAGAACCCCCTTTTTTAAGGGGGTTCTCTTTATAATATTAAAATTCATCTATCTTGCCTAAAGTAAATTCAATAAGCTTCAAAAGATCGGAAGTATTGATCTTTTTGTCTTTTTCAACATCTGCATTTGCAGCAGCTGTTGAATTTTTGAGAGGATATTTATTCTGATTTGCAATGAATTTTGAAAGCAATATACTGTCAGTTACAGTTACATCGTTATCAAGATTAACGTCGCCGTATTTGCTAGGCTCGCCTATTTCTATTTCGATGTCTGACGGATCTTCGGACGGTGTTTCTGACGAAGGCTGCTGCTCTGAAGGATCTTCAGATGGATTTTCCGACGAAGGCTGCTGCTCTGAAGGGTCTTCAGAAGGGTTTTCTGACGAAGGCTGTTCTGTAGGCTTTTCTGTTCCTTCTATAGAATATGTGTTATAGAGATCGGCAGGTACTTCGCTCAGTGTCACACAGTAATCAGACTGCATAAGCTCGGCAAGATCAGACTTCACGTTGAATCTTTCATTTGTAAGGAAGTTTATATCGTCGCTTCCGCCGTCATACCATGTACAGAAGTAAAGCCAAGCAGCCTTTTCTGCTAAGAGATTCTCGAGTGTCGGCACATTGTCATTTTCAGCCATAGCTACCATTTTTTTGCCGTTATACTTTTCAACGATGTTATAGAATGTTCCGCCGATAGCACTGTCGTTGTGCTTTATAACAGCCTGTCCTGTTGACCAGTCTGTACAGTTGTATTTATCGTATGCGATAAGGTCAACATACTCATCTCCCGGGTACCAGTCAGCCGATGTAGCATAAGCATAGCTGTTCCATTCCCAGATTATATTGTGAAGGTCATATTTTTCAGTAAGTGTCTTGTATGTAAGCTTCCAAAGCTCCTTATAAACTGATGAACCTGCCTTGCCCCACCAGAACCACGAACCGCTCTCGCCGCCTGCGCCTTCTGCCTCATGGAGCGGACGGAAAATAAACGGAACTCCGGCATCCTGTAATTTTTTGAGCTGTGCTGCAAGAGCGTCCAGACAAGCCATGTAGTAGATATTTTCTTTTGTGCCGTCTATAACCGCTTTTGCTGTATCAAAATTTGAATCAGGTACATTTTCACCGTCTTTTTTATTTTTGTATGTTGCAGCCGAATAGTCAACGTGCTGTCCCTGAACGTATGAAGTAAAGTCCTTTGGAACTGTAACGTGCCATGACGCAGTTGCAATACCATTTTTATCCTTAGCCCAGTTTATCATTCTGTCCACTGTACCGTCCTCTGTTCCGTAAAGGATATTAGCACAATTTAAAAAATCAAAGCCTCTTATAGTAGGATAATCACCGGTGTTATTTTTGAGCCATTCA
>CADBQZ010000129.1 GCA_902796865.1 uncultured Ruminococcus sp.
AGTTATAAGAAGGGAGTGTGATGATGATGATTTTGGATTATTTTGTGCATAATTATCTTACTCTTATAATATTACTGTTTCTGACAGTGCTCAGGAACAGCAACAGAAAAGAAAATGTTCCGGCAGCACAGCTTTTTACACTGGTAACCGTTATGCTTTTAGCTATAACTGTTGCTGAAAATGTTAGCATAATGCCGATTTCGTCGGCAGAGCTTTCCAATTCGGAAATAATCTCTGTGCTGAAAATACGGCGTACTATAAAGATAGTGTCGAATACAGTGATATATATACTTCGTCCGTTTATAATAATGATCGAATTATTCATTATCATACCCGACCGTAAATTCAAAGCGCTTTATGCTGTACCGGCTATTATAAATGCTTTCGTGTATTCAACAGCAATGTTTGGCAGCGATATAGCATTTACGGTAGACGGTGACCTCAGATGGCAGGGAGGTCCGCTCTCATTTTGTGTATATGCGGTCCAGCTGTTTTATGTTTTGCTGCTTTTGATATACTCTATAATTTTTTTCAGACGAAAGAATATAAAAAAGAGCATAATCGTTTTTGTTATAGTTTTTGAAGCGATAACTATAGCGATACTGGAACGAGAAAATATTCTTACGGGATACGTTAACGTTGTTACTGCTCTTTGTATACTTGAGTATTATATTTATCTTACGTCTATACATCAGCAGGATATGCACCGTATAATTGCTGAAAAGGAGATACAGGCTGCAAAAAACGAGCTTGCAGTACTTAAAAACCAGATACAGCCTCATTTTATTTACAATTCTCTTGGAATGATACGTTCGCTTGCAAAGCGTGATAACGAGAAAGCGGTCGAATGTATAGACAGCTTTTCTGACTATCTCAGGGCACATCTTCGTTCTATAGAGACAGATGATCTTATCTCATTTGAAAAAGAGCTTGAAAATGTAAATGTATATTTATCGCTTGTATTAGCCGATCCGTCAAGTAAGATAGAGACTATTTTTGACCTTGAAGTTACTGATTTTTTCCTTCCACCGCTTTCACTTGAACCTATAATCGAGAATTGTGTCAATCATGGTATCGGAAAAAATAAAGGTATCATAACGGTAAAGAGCTATGAAGATGATGATAATATCTATATAAGCATAACTGACAGATGTGAAAAAACTAATGATAAAAAGGAAAATCCTGACACTAAACTTTATCATAATGGTATAGGGCTTGAAAATACCCGGCGAAGGCTTGATATGTACTGCGGCGGAACTCTTGATATGATAATTGATAAAGGCGGTTCAGAAGCAAAGATAACTATACCGAAAGAGGGCGACTATAATGAAAATACTGATAGTTGATGATAATACGCTTATACTTGAAGATCTTATAGATGAGGTAAGCAAGCTTTATCCTGATGCTTTTTGTGTAGGTACGGGGGAACCGGAAAAAGCGCTGGAGCTTTTCAATAAATATCGTTTTAATATTGTGCTTATGGATATTGATCTTCCTGGTGAGAATGGCATAACACTTGCACAGAAGATGCTTGATATAGCTTCTAAAACTAATATAATATACATAACCGGATATGAAAAATATGCTTTGGAAAGCTATAATACTTATGCTAGTGCATTTCTTGTAAAGCCTATAAATACCAAAAGATTATCCGATGCCATGAGCAATTTAAGACATCCTATATCCGGATTTTCAGATAAAGCTCTGGAAGATGAGTATACAGGAAAAATAGTGATAGGAAGGATTATTGAAAAAGCTCGTGAAGATAACGGAATGACCAAAAAAGATCTCGCCAAAGCGATGGAGGTATCTTTGCAGACTGTTTATCGCTGGGAAAATGGGGAACGAATACCGAGTACTCTTACACTTATGAGACTGTCAAGAGTACTTAATATAAGTTATGATGAGCTTACATCGGAATAATAAAAGGATCGACAGGGAGAATAAAAAATGCGCTATTATGTTGATGCAGAAAAAGGAAGCTTAAATGGCAGCGGAACTAAAGCAAAACCGTTTTTAAAGATACAGAGTGCGGCGGATATTGCAGTTCCCGGTGACGAAATAATAGTAATGCCGGGCGTATATCGTGAAAATGTAGACCCGAAGAATGCAGGTACGAAGGAAGCACCTATAGTCTATCGCTCCGAAAGACCTCTTGAAGCGGTAATAAGCGGCGCTTATAAAACCGAAAACTGGGAGCATTTCAAAGACGATGTATATAAAACGGATATACCTATGGCTGTCTTTAATGGAGAAGATCCATTTTCGGAACTTATAAGCGGTGACTGGTATCGTGGCGTATCAAAGCATAGGGGAGATGTTTATTTGAACGGCAGGGCTATGTATGAAGCCGTTTGCCTTGATGATGTTATTTTACCGAAAATATATGAAAAATCATGGGAAAAAGAAATGTCTCTGTACGTCTGGTATGCAGAAAAAAATGATGACAGCATTACTATATATGCAAATTTTCAGGGACTTGATCCGAACCGTGAGAATGTTGAGATAACCGTAAGAAGAAACTGCTTTTATCCTCAAAAGACCGGTGTGGATCATATAACTGTTTCGGGCTTTAAACTGTGTATGGCTTCGCCTGACTGGGCACCGCCTACGGCGTATCAGGAAGGTCTTATAGGGCCTCACTGGTCGAAAGGCTGGGTGATAGAAAACTGTGAGATATTCGGCTCTAAGTGTGCAGGTATATCGCTTGGAAAGTATTATCAGGAAGAGAACGATAATAAATGGGGAAAATATCATCTTAAAGACGGTACACAAACACAGCGTGAATGTATATGTCTTGCATTGAATGATGGCTGGAGCAAAGAAAAAGTCGGTTCGCATATAATACGAAACTGCGATATACATCACTGCGAACAGGCAGGCATAGTCGGACATTTAGGCTGTGCATTTTCAACTATAGAAAACAACAGTATACACCATATAAATAATAAACAGGAGCTTATAGGCGAGGAGATAGCCGGCATAAAATTCCATGCCGGTATAGATGTTACAGTAAAAAACAACAGGATATATTTTTGTACAAGAGGACTCTGGCTCGACTGGCAGGCTCAGGGCGCAAGAGTAAGCAGAAATCTGTTTTATGATAATACTTTGCCGGTGACAGATAATGATACCGATGTAAAAACTATCGACAATTCAGAGATAGGGGAGGACTTGTTTATAGAAGTTTCTCATGGACCTACATTGATAGATAACAATATTTTTCTGTCTCACCGATCAATAAAGTTCTGCGCTCAGGGTGCAGCGTTTGTTAATAATATAATTGCCGGCGGTATAACTGCTGTAGGTTTCGGTGTTAATAACGGAAGTGTTGGTTATCCTTCACCGAGATATACACCATATCATCTGCCTCACAGCACTGCTATAGCAGGCTTTATGACGATACTGCATGGTGATACCCGTCTTTATAACAATATTTTTATAAAGAGGGAAGTTCCGGACGTTATAAAACGCCTTATGGAGCATATGGAAAATAAAGTGAAAACTATTCCGGGGCAGGACTGGGACAATGGAAATGTCTATTCAGGAAGCAGCTGCTTTGATAGTTTTCCAGTGTATGAAGATTGGAAAAAAATGTTCGGGACAGCTGCTGACAATACCGACCGCTATTATAGTCCTCTGCCTGTATGGATAAGCGGCAATGTTTATTTTGGCGGAGCAGAAAAGTATAAAAATGAAACGAATTATACAGAAATAAAGGAAGAGCCGTTATTTGAGATAAAGAAAGAAAACGGAAAGATATTTATTGAGACTGATGTATACAAGTATATCAAAAATATAAAGACAGATGCTGTTGATGCAAAAATGCTTGGTATGGCTTTTGAACCTGAACAGCCGTTTGACTCTCCTGACGGAACAATGCCGGAAATTGATATTGATTATTTCGGTAACAGAGCAAAAAAAGGTTATGTCGGTTGTTTTTATGGTAAAAATGATAATTTTAGTACAGAGCTTTAAATATCATCATGATAAAAGATCATATTTTATTGCTATGCAGGAATTTTATAAAAAGGTAGCGTATAAACGTTTAGGAGAGTTTAAAAATTACTATTTATAGCATTTTTTTAGTATAAATTAAAATTGATCTATGGTAAATTTATTATATAGGATAAAAATCCGGAATATCATAAAAGCTACATGGATTTTTAGGGAGGAATATAAATGAATATCCAGACAGAAAGATCTCTTTCGGAATATATATTTTCACAGAGAGAACAGAATTTTGAACGCTGTTCTTTTGACAGAGAGATAGCGTTTTATGAAAGTATCTGCTCAGGCAATCTTGAACAGGTAATGCTTTTTGCTACGCCTCTTTGCAGCGAAGGATATGGTATTCTGAGCCATGATCCGGTCAGGAATATAAAATATCACTTTATAGTGGCTACTGCTCTTGTGGCAAGATTCTGCATAAAAAGCGGAATGAAAGTCGAGACAGCATACAATCTTAGCAATATATATATATTAAAAGCGGATGAATGCAAGACACAGCAGCAGATACGTCAGCTTCATATGGATATGATAAAAGAATATACAAAAACAATGAGACGTATCAAAAACAGCACTATTTATTCAAAGCAGATAATCAAAGTTATAGATTATATAAGCGATCATCTTCACAGCAGACTTAAAATAGAAGATATCGCAAAAAAGCTTGATCTTAGCCCTTCATATCTTTCGAGACTTTTTAAATCTGAAACAGGTATGCTTTATAATGAATATGTCAACAGACAGAAGATAGAGGCTTCCTGTAATCTTATAAGATTTTCGGATCATACCGATCTTGAAATATCGAATATAATGTCATTCAGCTCACAGAGTTATTTTATAAAGATCTTTAAAAAATATACCGATATGACTCCGAGAGAGTACAGAAAAAGAAACAGTATGGTTGATTTGATGTGATGTGATGTGATGTAATAAAAATATCATATTTTGAGCAAAAGTAATATATCAGAGCAAATATTTATGATAACATAAGAACATAAAAAGCGGAATTGATTTTTTGGGCGGCTTTGCCCGGTTTCATTTTATTTTTATTTTTATTTATGGGAGGACAAGATCTTATGAAGAAAAAATTCTTTAAGAGATGTGCTGCATTTGCAGCATCAGCAGTGATAGCTGCCGGAGCGGCTGCCTATACTGGTGTAAGCACTATTGCTGTTGAAAGCGGAACGGTTATGAGTTCCACATTTGACGGCGGTACCCAGAGCTGGGGAACATACAAGGAAAGCGGCGGTGACTGCGTTCTTTCGAACGAAGGCGGAAGGCTTGCTCTGAAGATAGCAAATACCGGACAAAAGACTTATTCTGTACAGATGTTTTATGATATAATACCGCTCTATAAAAACGGTGTATATCGTTTGAAGTATGACATATCCTGTACTACAGAAAGATATGTTGAAGGAATGATACAGCAAAACGGCGGTACATATCAGGCATATACATGGAAGGGACTTGATATTTCACCTACACCGCAGACAGTAGATTATGAGTTTACAATGAAAGCGGATACAGATATAATGTCAAAGCTTGTTTTCAACTGCGGACTTCAGGAAAAGGACGGCGGCGCTCTTCCGCAACATACGATATACTTAGACAATGTTTCTTTGGAACTTGTTGACGGAAGCAGGATAAATAAAGAAGATTCAGAGCCTTATTATCCCGATATAAGCGTAAACCAGGTGGGCTATAAGCCGGACAGCAAGAAAACAGCTGTATTCCATAATGTTGAAGGACAAACACAGTTTTCGGTTATAAATGCTGAAAGCAAAGAGACAGTTTATACGGGTGATCTTACCGACCGTAAAGATTATTCATATGCCGGCGAAGTTGACTGGAAGGGTGATTTTTCATCTGTAACTGCACCCGGAAAATACTATATAAAGTGCGATGGACTTGACGATTCATATACATTTGAGATAAGCGATGGCATTTATGATAAGCTTATTACAGATACTGTAAAAATGCTTTATCTGCAAAGATGCGGCGTTGAGGTAGTAGACGATAAGTTTGGCCATGTTGCCTGCCATAACACACTTGCAAAAGTTTACGGCACAAATGATATGATAGACGTAAGCGGCGGCTGGCATGATGCCGGAGACTACGGACGTTATGTTGTTCCGGCAGCAAAAGCAGTTGCAGACCTTCTTTACAGCTATGGCAATGATGACAGATTCTTCAGCGACAGCACAGGTATCCCGGAGAGTGGAAACGGTGTGCCGGATGTTCTTGATGAAGCAAGATTTGAGCTTGAATGGATGAAAAAGATGCAGAGCAGCAGCGGCGGTGTATATCATAAGGTATCTTGTGAAACATTCCCAAGCTATGATATGCCGCAGAATGAAACAGACCCGCTTATCGTAACACCTGTTTCAACAACAGCAACTGCTGATTTTGCAGCATCAATGGCACTTGCATATGAGATGTACATAAATATAGATAAAGATTTTGCGAATGATTGTTTGAGCCGTGCCGAAAGAGCATGGGCATTCCTTGAAGCAAATCCAAATCTTATTTTTGAGAATCCGAAGGATATCGTTACCGGTGAATATGGTGACAAATCTGACAGAGACGAACGTTACTGGGCCGCTGCACAGCTTTATCGTGCAACAAAGAGTGATAAGTACTTAAATGCACTTAACAATATGGCAGCATATTCGGGTCTTGACTGGGCACTTGTTGGTGACTATGGCAATATAGCTTTGCTGACCATGGATGGTATAAATAAGAATTTAGATGTTTATCAGACTGCATACAGTACAATAAAGACACAGGCTGATAATTACAAGAGAAATATTTCGGCTTCACCTTATGGTATACCTGTAACAAAGCTTGAGTGGGGAAGCAATATGACTATCGCAAATTCTGGTATTATTCTTTCACTTGCTTATAAGCTTACGGGTGACAGTGATTATCTTGATTCTGCAAACAGACTTATAGATTATCTTCTTGGTGAAAACCCTGTTGGAACCTGTTTTGTAACAGGATACGGTACTGTTTCACCACAGACACCTCACCACAGACCTTCAATGGCTGTAAAACAGGCTATGCCGGGAATGCTTGTCGGCGGTGTTAATCAGAATCTTGAAGACAGCGCTGCAAAGGCATATTGCCAGGACAGACCAAATGCAAAGCGTTATGTAGATAATTCAGAGAGTTATTCTACAAATGAGATAACTATTTACTGGAATTCACCATTTACATATCTGCTCACGCTTACAGAAGACGCAGAGCCGGTATCCGAAGTAAAGGGCGATGTGAACGATGACGGAAAGTTCGATATTTCTGACGTTGTTATGTTCCAGAAGTGGCTTGCAAAGAATGGCGATATAACAAAGCTTGAATCAGCAGATATGGATGAAAATGGCAAGTGCAATGTTTTCGATCTTGTTATAATGAAGAAATTACTTGTTAAGTAAGGCTTCATTGATTTGAAACTAATAAAAATTATAATAAACGCCAACTGTGTTTGGCGTTTATTATTTTGTATGTACTATAAATAATGCCCTGTGATTTTAAATTGCAGGGCATTTGTTATATAAAATGAATAAAAAATGATTTTAGCCACTTTATAGTAAAATGTATTGACTTTCTGTACTAAAACAGGTCATAATAAGGTATAACTTTCGTTGATAAAGTATTATAGACCAAAAAGGAGATATATATGAAAATAATATCGAAAATAATTTCAGCTGTGATAGCAGGCACTTTATCTATTGTGTCTGTATGCGGTACAGCATCTTATTATCCTGATATTAGCGCTGCGGCTGTTGAATTACCGGCGAGCGGCACCTGCGGTGAAAATTTAAAATGGGAAATGACCGATGATACTCTTTTTATAAGCGGTACGGGGGAAATGGAAAACGACAGTACTGCTTCTATGGGTGTTCGTCATTAAAAAATATCAATTTGTCTAATAATCTGACCGAGCTTCCGGATTCTTTGTTCAGCAAATGTACAAGCCTTGAGACCGTAAAACTGTGCGTCTCTTAAAAGTATATATCTTCCTGATAGTATAAAATATATTGGTGACTATTGCTTTAGAGGATGTACAAATCTTGAAAATGTAAGATTATCTGAAAACGCAACTACTATAGGAAGCTACGCTTTCAGTAAATGTTCTTTGCTCAAAGAGATAACTATACCATATTCTGTCGAACGCTTATACGCTTATGATACACTTTCACCGTGTAAAGAACTTGAAAAAGTAGTTATACTCAATCCTGACTGCATAATTCCTGACTATAAGGACATTATAAGCAATGATGATGGTTACAGTGGAGAGATATATGGATATGATAATTCCACG
>CADBQZ010000130.1 GCA_902796865.1 uncultured Ruminococcus sp.
AGGGATTTCAGACAGATAAATGAATATGCTGTCGCTATCGCCGATAAGATAAAGGAATGTACACGCAGCAGATAAAGGATAATATTTATGCGAATAGCTGAAAATTGGAAGGAATACAGGATAATAGATACATCGGATCAGGAAAAGCTTGAGAGCTGGAACGGGAATATCCTTATTCGCCCTGATCCGCAGATAATCTGGAAAACGCCGAAAAGGTCGCCCTATTGGGAAAAAGCACTTGGACATTATCACCGTTCATCAAGCGGCGGAGGAAGCTGGAGCTTTTCAAAAAAGCCGCCGGAAAGCTGGGTCATGTCCTATGGAGACTTAAGATTTCTCATAAAGCCTACCGGATTCAAGCACACAGGACTTTTCCCGGAACAGGCTGTAAACTGGGACTTTATGGCGAAAAAAATAAGAGATTCAAAACGTGAGATCAATGTACTCAATCTTTTTGCATATACGGGCGGAGCAACTTTAGCCTGTGCAAATGCAGGTGCAAGTGTATGTCATGTCGATGCTTCAAAGGGAATGGTAGCATGGGCAAGAGAAAACGCTTCTCTGTCCGGACTTTCTCAGAAGCCGATACGCTGGATAGTTGATGACTGTGAGAAATTTATTGCCCGTGAGATACGCCGTGGAAGACGGTATGATGCTGTTATAATGGATCCGCCCAGTTACGGAAGAGGACCGGGCGGTGAGGTCTGGAAGCTTGAAGATTGTGTTTATGATCTGGTAAGTCTTTGCTCAGGAGTATTGAGTGATGATCCGCTGTTTTTCCTTATAAACAGTTATACGACAGGACTTTCACCGTCTGTTATGGGATATATCCTTGGTGAAACGGTGAACAGGCGCTTCGAGGGGAAAGTGACATTTGACGAGATAGGGCTTCCTGTTGAGGAGAGCGGTCTCTGTCTGCCCTGCGGTTCAACGGCCATATGGCAGAAAGGATAAAAACCGATGAAAAAGTTTGCATCTGCTGAACATCTCAGTTTCAGCTATGATGAGGGAGGATATGTTTTCAAGGATCTTGATCTTTCGTTTGAAAAGGGTGAGCTTACAGCGGTACTAGGGCATAATGGCTGCGGCAAATCTACTTTTGCAAAGCACTTAAATGCTATACTTCTGCCAAGCGGCGGAAAGGTCTATATAGACGGGATAGATACGGCTGATGAAGAAAGACTTTATGATATAAGACAAAAAGTAGGAATGGTGTTTCAGAATCCCGATAATCAGATAGTTGCAACTATAGTTGAAGAAGACGTAGCTTTTGCGCTTGAAAACCTGGGAGTTCCTCCGGAGGAGATAAGACAGCGTGTCGATGATGCTTTAAAGTCGGTCGGTATGTATAAATACCGTTTCCATGCTCCTCACAAGCTTTCCGGCGGTCAGAAGCAGCGTGTAGCTATAGCAGGCATAATTGCTATGCGGCCCGAATGTATAGTTCTTGACGAACCTACAGCTATGCTGGATCCTATCGGAAGAGGAAAAGTCATGGAGACTATAAAGAAACTCAACAGGGAATACGGCATTACTATGATACTAATAACTCATTATATGGAAGAAGCGGCACAGTGCGGCAGGGTCATAGTTATGGATAAAGGCAAAGTCATAATGGACGATGCGCCTGATGAAGTATTTTCTCATGTTGAAGAACTCAAATCGGTCGGACTTGATGTGCCGCAGGCAACAGAACTTATTTATGTGCTTAATAAAAAACTTGGGCTTGATCTTGATACGCATATAACAGACGAAGATGAATGCAGTGAGCTTATTGCAAAGCTGCTTTCATAGAGGAGCGATTTAATTTGGCTATTTTAAAAGCAGAAGGCTTGACTTATGTTTACGGCAGCGGAACGCCTTTTGAAAAAACGGCTGTCGATCATGTTGATATAGAGATAGAACGTGGAGAATTTGTCGGAGTTATAGGTCATACAGGCTCCGGGAAATCAACGCTGATACAACATTTCAACGGTCTTTTGCAGCCCTCATCGGGAAAAGTTTTCCTTGACGGAAAGGATATATGGGAGGATAAGAAAAATATCCGTTATATAAGATTCCGTGTGGGTCTTGTTTTTCAGTATCCTGAATATCAGCTGTTTGAGGATACGGTCTATAAAGATATAGCATTCGGACCACGCAACATGGGGCTTCCAGAAGATGAGATAGACAGGCGTGTAAGACAGACTGCTGAGGCTGTCGGACTTTCGGAGGATATACTTGAAAGATCGCCTTTCGAGCTTTCAGGCGGACAGAAAAGAAGAGCTGCTATAGCAGGAGTCATGGCTATGCAGCCGGAGGTGCTGATACTCGATGAACCTACGGCAGGACTTGACCCGAAGGGAAGAGACAAGATACTTTCAAAAATAAAGGAATATCATAGGAATACAGGCTGTACGATTCTTCTTGTGTCACACAGCATGGAAGATGTTGCGAGATATGCTTCAAAGATACTTGTTATGAATGAGTCGAAGCTTTTTTGTTATGATGAACCGTCGGCGGTATTCGGCAGGTATGATGAGATAATCGGTATGGGACTTTCGGTGCCTCAGATAACAAGAGTGTTCAATAAGCTCAAAAACAGAGGTATTGATCTTCATGAGGAGGTCTATACCGTAAAATATGCGGCAGAGCTTATAGCCAATGAACTCAGAAAGAGAGGGAAGATATAATGCTTAGAGATATAACGTTAGGACAGTATTTTCCCGGTACAAGCTTTGTTCACAGACTCGATCCGAGAACGAAAATAATAATCACGGCAGCGTTCATAGCCACATTATTTATAGGAAGCAATCCTGTGTGCCTGGAAGCAGGTGCGGTATTCTGTGCGGCGGCTGTAATAGTTTCAAGGATACCGGTAAAAATGATACTCAAAAGCCTGAAGCCTATAATAATGATACTCGCTGTGACATCTCTATTGAATCTTTTTCTTATAAACAGCGGTATACCCATATTTGAATGGAAATTTATAAAGATAACTTATACGGGGCTTAGGACTTCGATATTTATGGTCGTAAGGATAGCCCTTCTGGTGGCAGGCACATCGCTTCTGACATATACTACTTCGCCGATACTTCTTACAGATGCGATAGAAAGGCTTATGTCACCGCTTGCTAAGATAAAGTTTCCGGTACACGATCTTGCTATGATGATGACTATAGCACTCAGGTTCGTGCCGACGCTTATCGAGGAAACAGATAAGATAATGTCTGCACAGAAAGCCAGAGGCGTAGATATGGACGGCGGTAGGATCGCCGATAAAGTCAAAGCGGTAATACCGATAATAATACCGCTTTTTATATCAGCAGTAAGAAGGGCAGGAGAGCTTGCCACGGCTATGGAATGCCGATGCTACAGAGGCGGTGAAGGCCGTACTAAAATGCGTCAGCTGAAATTCGGGGTTTCCGATGTCCTGGCGATCTTGTTCAGTTTATATTTTATGGCTGCTGTTATATTAGTAAATATATTTTTATGATGAAAGCTTTATCACATGAATGGAGAATATGATGGAAAATATAAAAAAATCCGGCAGTTTACAAGCTTTAAAAAATCTTATCACCCATAACAGAAAAGGTGAAACAAGACTTTATCTTTTTCTCGCATTTTTGCTGCCGTTTCTTATAATATGGGCAATTTTTATTATAAAAGAGGTACATCCTTTCGGAGATCAGCAGATACTCGTAACAGATCTCTGGCATCAGTATTTCCCGTTTTTTAAGGAAGAGCAGTCAAAGCTTCAAAGCGGAGAATCGCTTTTATATTCATGGAATACAGGTCTTGGAACCAATTTTATTTCGGTAATGTCATATTATGCTGCAAGTCCACTTAATATATTATCGGTGCTTTTCCCACTGGAAAATTCAAGAGATGCACTTACTCTGTTTCTTACTATAAAGATCGGATGTTCGGGACTTTTCTTTGCGATATTCTTAAAGCATATATTCGGAAGAAACGATATAACTATTACCGGATTCGGTCTTTTCTATGCCCTTTGCAATTATATGATGGGTTATTACTGGAATCTGATATGGATGGACACATTTGCGCTTCTGCCTCTTGTAGTACTAGGTACAGTAATGCTTGTGAAAGAAGGCAGATATAAGCTTTATATCATCTCGCTTGCACTGTCGCTCATCGCAAATTTCTATATAGGACTTTTTACCTGTATATTTACAGCGATGATATTTTTAGGAGCAGTCATAGTAAACTGGAAAAGCTTTAAAAACAGTTTTCTCAGACTTGGACAGATAACCGGTGCTACGGTAATAGCTCTAGGGCTAGGAGCATTCATGCTTATCCCGGCATATTATGCGCTTATGCTCACAAACAGTGCCGACAATACATTTCCTGAGGTTATAAATTTTTACGAAGAATGGTTCACGATGTTATCAAATATGATAGGCTATCATGAACCGACTGCAAAGGAAGGACTGCCGAACTTCTACTGCGGAATGTTTGCAATCATACTCTTCGGGGTATTTTTAGTAAACAGGAAGATAAAGATCCGTGAAAAGATCATAACTTTAGTATATCTTGCTTTTATAGTAGTAAGCTGCAACATGAATCTTCTGAACTTTATGTGGCACGGCTTCCATTTTACTAATATGCTTCCGTACAGATTTTCTTTCCTCTTTTCATTCCTGCTCGCAGCGGCAGCATACAGAGCGTTTACTGTTATGACAGAGGATATAAAGCTTTTTGATATACTTTCGATGGCTGCCATGACCTGTATAGTTTACCTTATATCATACAGGGATCAGTCACAGAAAGCTGTGCTTTTAAGTATCGGTACCTGTGCTGTATATATAGCAGTAATGTTTGTATATGAAAGAAAACTCATAAATAAGAAAATAATGCAGATAGCTATTGCTGTTGTATGTACTGCTGAGATGGGGTGGAATGCTTATATCGGAGTTACAACGGTAACAACGACAAAATACAGCATTTATCCGAGCGATTATGAAGAAGTTTCAAAGCTTCTTGATATGAGAGACGATACCCAAAAGGATTTCTTCCGTACAGAATTTAGCAAGACATATACTATAAATGACCCGGCGCTTTACGGAGTCAAAGGTGTTTCACAGTTCTCATCAACTGCGAATGTCAACGTTACAAGATTTCTTGATAAATTAGGACTTGATGCATCACCAGGCAGCAACAGATACTGCTATGCGGATAATACACCCATAATAAACAGCCTTTTAAATATAAGATATATCATAACCCGTGACGGAAATATCGGGAATGAGACTTATCTTGATGAGGTATATGGATTCTCATTAAGAAAGCTTTACGAGAATAACGCTTTGCTTCCGCTTGCATTTACAGCAGACAGCGGAGTTATGGATTATACAGGCGAAAACGAGGATCCTATCCAGAATCAGAATGAACTTTTAAAGCGAATATGCGGCACAGATGAAGACTTCTTTTTTGAGCTGCCTGTTAAGGATGTAGGTCATAAGGGCCTCAATGTTATTAAAACGTCTGAAAATCATTATAATTATCAGTATGATAAGCCTTCGGACGGAAGCGATGAGTGTTATGTCAAATACAATTATATCGTTGAAAGACAAGGCTCAGTATTTGCTGTGTTCAAATTTGCTAACACAGAGGAATTCAGTGTCAAGCGTTCTGAGACAAGCAGCAGGACATTCGGCAATATGAAATACAAGTCTTCCAAAGCCATAGGAACTTATACGGCTGGAGAGAAGATATCTATTATTTCCGATGTTGAAAAGGAAAAGAACGGAAGCGGTGAGATATACGTTTATCAGGTGAATGAATCTGCTTTCAGAAATGCTGTTGAAAAGCTTTCAAAGGGCGGCGTCGATATATCATCATATGATCAGACATCAATAAACGGAAGATTTACTGCTGAAAACGACGGAGTGCTTTATACTTCTATCCCGTATGACGGAGGCTGGAAAGCATATATAGACGGCGAGGAAACTGAGATAACTCCGCTTAAAGATGCGTTCAACTGTATACCTGTTAAAAAGGGAGAACACACTATAGAAATGAAATATTGTCCGCCGGGATTTGTAACAGGCGTTATAATTTCTATTTGTTCACTTATACTGTTTGCCGCAGTATGGATAGCAGAAAAGAAACTGTTCAAAAAAGTGCCTTCAGGCGTTTTGGCAGAACAGGCAGAACAGTCCGGACAACTGGAACAAAATGAACAAAATGAACCGATACAGCAGATAGAACAGCCGGAACAGGCTGAAATAACAGAACAGAACGCTGTAATTAGCGATACAGAAAGACCGGCAGAAGAAACAGATGAAAATACAGGCGGAGAAGACAATGCGTAATCTGAAAGTGTTTATGTCTTACCGTGGGAC
>CADBQZ010000131.1 GCA_902796865.1 uncultured Ruminococcus sp.
ATAACGGTATACCTCATCATTTTCAATAAACTCATATAGTGACGATGTATCGCCGCTTTCGAGTCTTTTTAAGATAAGACGATCATTTTCTATTATCGGTATCTCGTTGAAAAGCTTCTTTTTAATTTCAGAAGGTATCTCTTTTGCTCTTTCAATATACATATAATTTCTCCTTGGTATTATAATGCACAAAATTAAAAAAATATTGCCTCATATTTATTTTCACTTGAAATTAAGTATCATTCATGTTATAATTAAAGTGTATAAATAGACATAGAAAGCGAGCAACGTATAAGCATTAACATATAAAACTGAAAGGACGGTGGTTTTATGGGAATGTCTCCTATCTCGAATGATCAGGCGTTATTCGGCACATCAATTCCAGGCACATCAGTGAAGGATACACTGAACGACCTGAAAAGTCAGCGTAAGACGCTGCAGGAACAAATGCAAAAGACAGGAGCGGGCGAACTTCAAAGCAAAATAACATCGCTCGACAAACGTATTGGAAATCTCGAGAAACGTGTAAACAAGGTCACAGGCGAAGAAGAATGCCAGACCAGCAAGAACCGTAAATATAAGGACGGTTCAGATGACCCGGGCGTTTCATTTAAAACATCACAGAAAATTACAGGTGATGTCGGAGTTGCTGTACGAGGTCATGAGCAGGAACACGTTGTAAGAGAACGTGCTGCTGCCGCACGTGAAAACAAAGAGGTAGTTTCTCAATCGGTAAGAATAAAATCTGGCATATGCCCAGAATGCGGAAAGCCTTATTGTGCAGGCGGTGAAACGGTCACTGTAACAAAGGATAAACCTGAAAATAAATTTAAAGTCGGTATCCCTGCTCCGCATGAAATGTGCAACGTATTAAATAAGTCTATATAGACACAAATACCAAACTGAAAATATACAGTAAATAAAGCGTTCTCTCCAAATCAAGAGAACGCTTCTTTTTATTATAACCCTTTTGCAATTTCTTTTATATATTCACGGAAAGCGCTTCCTATCTCCGGATGTTCAAGTCCGACTTCAACGGAAGCTTTGAGTATTCCAAGCTTGTTACCCATATCATACCTTGTACCGGTAAAGTCAACACCTGCAAATCCGTCACGCTTTGCAAGCATTTTCATAGCATCTGTAAGCTGCAGCTCATTTCCTGCACCGTATGGTGTATTTTCAAGCACATCAAATATCTCAGCTGGAAGAACACATCTTCCAAGTATAGAATAATATGAAAATTCCTCACCCTCTGCCGGTTTTTCGATCATATCAGTAACTTTATAAATATTGTCTCTTACCGGGTCTATTTTAAGTGAGCTGTACTTGCGTATCTCTGACGGATCTACTTCTTTCATGCCTACTGCGCCGCAAAGCCCTGTTTCCTCATATGCTCTTATAAGCTGTCCTATACATGGATCTTCTCCGATAATAACATCATCTCCATATAATACAGCAAACGGTTCATTTCCGATAAATTTCTTTGCCTGCAAAACAGCGTGACCAAGACCTTTTTGTTCCATTTGTCTTACATATGTTATATTCGCAAGCTTTGTAACATCTATTACCTGTTCGAGCATATGACGCTTTCCGGCTCCGCCTTCCTTTAACCTTGCTTCAAGCTCAGGGGATCTGTCAAAGTGATCCTCCATTTCGGACTTGCCTCTGCTTGTTATTATAAGTATATCCTCAATACCGCTTTTTGCTGCTTCTTCAACGATATACTGTATAGCCGGCTTGTCTACTATAGGGAACATTTCTTTCGGGATTGCTTTTGTAGCCGGCAAAACTCGTGTTCCAAGTCCTGCTGCCGGGATAACTGCTTTTTTTATCTTCATTATGATCCTCCTGTTATTATTTCATAAATAAAAATACTATTAATGCCGCAGCAACAAGCTGTACAGCAAACGCTAAAAGTACAAACCATATATTAACGCCGCCGCTCTCTTTAATTTTAGCAGCAGCCATATCATTTTCGCTTCCAAGCTGTGCTTTTATAGCATCTATCTTTTTATCCATATGCCTGTAGTAAAGCCAATTGCCAAACAGACAGGCACCAACATTCACGGCCATAGAAGCATAATTTGAAAATCTAAGTAAAAGCCCGAACCATGAAGTTTTCAATGTATCAACGCTTATTAGCCGTATCGGCATATCCATCGCTGTAAATGTGTACAAAAGAGCGGGTATCGACAGTATTGATGAAAGAACTATGACTGCTGCTGCTTCCTTCCACATCTTGCGATATGCAAAATATACCTGTGGAAGAAAAATACACATTGCATTGACCGTTATTTTTTTGCCGGTCATTTTCATCCTCTTGAAAAGCATAAGATAATAACGTGAATTTTCTCCGACAAAGTCTGCTGCTTCTTCAACAGTAGTACTTTCAGATATTTTTTCTTTCGGGTCAAATCCACAGTACTTGTCCTGCGGATCAAAGCTGAAGCCACCGAAATTAGCATTCTGCTGCTGATAACCTGTATTTCCGTTTAAATTGATATCATCGACCATAGGAGCACCGCAGCTTTCGCATATAATGGTATGCGGTTTGTTTTCTGCCCCGCAGCGGCTGCATTTTTTATTCTGCTCATCACTCTGTTCGCTTTTTACTCTGTTTATATCCGACCAGCTTTTATTCTCAAGATGAAGTTCTGTGTTTATACATTTACCTTCTTTAAGATAGCATTCTCTGTGATAGGGAGTACCGCATTCCGGACACACAACTATATCATCATTTTCATTAAAAGTCTGTTTGCATATCATACATTCAGAACCTGTAAAATTCGCCATCAATTACCTCCTTAAAATAATACACCAAAGACAAAACACAAAGACCGCCTATGGCTTTGCCTTTATTTTGTCCTTTCATATTATTATAACACATTTCCGGAAATAATTCAAGGAAATAATATATCATTTTTTTCATTTTCTTTTCACATCAGAATATTTATTGACAACTATAATTTATAGTGATAAAATTATATTAACAGAAGCTTTAAATAAGGAGGCTTTGATATTGGCAAGCAGGAAACTTGATATGTGCAGCGGTCCGCTGCTAAAAAAAATGATCGTATATACTGTCCCTATAATTCTGACAGGTATGCTCCAGCTTCTTTTTAATGCTGCCGATCTTATCGTTGTCGGAAATTTTCGTGGCAACAATTCTGTAGCAGCAGTCGGAGCGACCGGCGCTATAATAAATCTTTTGGTAAATTTATTTATCGGTCTATCTGTCGGTGTGAGCGTTGTAATAGCGCATGGTATAGGCACCGGAAATGACAAAGATGTCTCAAATGCAGTTCATACCGCCGTACCTACTGCTATAGCAACCGGTATCATACTTACCATAACAGGTGTACTATGCTCGGAGTTTTTTCTTGAACTAATGGGTACTCCAAAGGATGTTATCAAACTTTCAGCTTCTTATATGAAAATATACTTTCTGGGCGTCACCGCAAATATGGTATACAATTTTGGTTCTGCAATACTTCGTGCTGCCGGAGATACTGTAACTCCGCTGATATATCTTATAGTATCAGGAGTTTTAAATGTGATACTTAATCTTTTCTTTGTGGCTGTTTTATCAATGAATGTCGAAGGAGTAGCACTTGCAACCGCTGTTTCACAGCTATTATCAGCAGTACTTGTAATGATATCACTTATGAAGAGAACCGATGCCTGTAGATTTTCATTCAAAAAGATAAAATTCCACAGCCGTCAGCTCAAAAAGATAATATTTATAGGACTTCCGGCAGGTATACAAGGTTCGCTGTTTTCTATTTCAAACGTGTTGATACAATCGTCTGTCAATTCATTTGGCTCGGTAGTAATGTCAGGAAATGCCGCATCACAGAATATAGAAGGCTTTGTATACATATCAATGAACTCTTTTCAGCAGACTGCACTTAATTTCACCGGACAAAATTACGGTGCTGGTAAGTTTGACAGAATAAAAAAGATACTAGGCATTGATCTTGTATGTGTATTTGCGGTCGGTACTATCCTTAGTATGCTCGTATTATTCTTTGGACAGCCGCTGCTCTCATTCTATATAAATGATTCCGATCAAGCTATAGAATATGGACTTATCCGTATGAAGTATATCCTTATAACCTATTTCCTATGCGGTATCATGGACGTTATGACAGGTATGCTCAGGGGCATCGGCTCTTCTGCAGCACCTATGCTTATAACTATACTTGGTGTATGCGGCATAAGGATAGCCTGGATATACACCGTTTTTCAATCCCCGGAATATCATACTATAGAAAGCATATATCTTTCGTATCCTATATCATGGGCGATAACATTTGCCGTAGAACTTACGATGTTTCTTTTACTCTTAAAGAAAAAGAAACGGCATTTATTATCGTTGACATAAAAAATCTTATGATTTGCGTTATTGCAGTAAAATTATATTGCTATAATGTGAATTTTTGTCAAATTTTGCTATTGCAATATTTATTTTACTGTCCTATAATTATATATGGGACAATTGTCCATTTTTTATCAGGACATCTGTTCCTATTGAAACAGATACTCAAGGAGAACAAGATGAAACACTCAGACGTAAAATACAGAACTAGAAAAAAGCTTTCCGAATGTCTCAAAAAAAAGCTGGAAGAAAAGCCTATATCTAAGATAACAGTAAGCGAACTTACTATTGAATGTGGCCTAAACAGAAAAACGTTTTATTATCATTTCAAAGATATAAAATCTCTTCTTCGCTGGACTTTAGAACAGGATGCTATGAATACTGTCAAAGAATACGGCAAGATAAGCAATTATTCAGACGCAATAAACTTTGCACTAGAATATATAAACACTAACAAAGAACTGCTTGGCTGCGCCTATGAATCTATGGGAAACGAGGCTCTGAGATATTTTTGCAATGAACATTTCAAAGTAATACTTGTCAGCGCACTAAAACGTGAAGAGAAAAAACTAAGCCTTGAACTTGATGATAGCTTCAGAAACTTTTTGAGCAGCTTTTATGCCGAAGCACTTACAGGAATGATAGCTGAGATATTTGAAAATGATGAAGAAATCGATACTGACAAGCTAAATGAGTATCTGAATCTTACACTTAAAGTATCAATACCGGCAGTAATCTCCTCCGCCGGAAAAAGAGCAGAAAAGAAATGATACTTCGTATGCCTTCATATTACCGTGATTTTAAATGCACGGCAGATAAATGTACCGACAGCTGCTGTATCGGCTGGGAAATAGATATAGATAAACACAGTCTTGAACGATTCAGAGCAATTTCAGACAGCGAATTTTCTGATAAATTAAAAAGATGTATTTCCGAAAGCGGAACTCCGCATTTTATTCTTGATGAGAACGAGCATTGTCCTTTCCTTGATAAAAACGGATTGTGCGAAATGATACTTTATTCAGGCGAGGATATCCTCTGTAATATTTGCAGAGATCATCCCCGCTATTTTGAATGGTATGATGGATTAAAAGAAGGCGGCATCGGTCTTTGCTGTGAGGCTGCCGCAAAGCTTATACTTCAGAATAATAATGATGCTTCATTTTATGATAAAGAGATACCATATGAGGACTGTGGAAGCTATGATGACGGACTTTTCAAGCTTATGCTTGATATGAGAAAACGTATTTTTTCGTTCACAGAGCAAAGCGAACTTCCTCTCAAAGATATATTAAGCAGTATTCTTTCCTATGCTGGATATATGCAGGAAAAATGTGACAGCTTTGATTTTTCTAAAAAAGATATAAAACCGTCCCTGTGTCAAAAACATGATGCAGACGTAAAAAAAACAGTCGGGTTCTTATCAGAACTCGAAAGTATGGAAAGCAGCCGCCTTTTCCAAAAACTTATCACTGACGACAATATATCACAAAAAATAAATGAGTTTTATAATAAACACCCTGAAACGAAAAAATATCTTATAAACGTATTTGAATACTTTTTATACAGGCATTTTTTAAAAGGTGTCTATGATGATGAATTTTATTCAAGGATTGCTTTTGCGATTTTAAGTACTTGTGTAACAGCACTGCTTTTCGTTTCAGCATATACTGAACAAGGTGTCTTTAATATTGATACTGCTGTCAGATGCTGTGTTTACTATTCCAAGGAGATAGAATACAGCGAAAGCAATCTTAATATCATATTTGATGCTTTTTATGATCCGGAAATGTTCTCGCATACATATCTTGAAGGACTATGTTCGGTTCTGCTTTAAATTTTCTTATCATATGCCGCAATTTTTTTCATAAACTATTGCAAAATCACGAAAAAAGTGGTATTATATAAATTGGTAGGTTTTCTGCCGATTTTACGAAACACTGATTTTAAGGAGAGTACTCTAAAAATGAGATTGACCGAAATGGATAAAACAGCTCTTGCAGAACAGAAAGAGCAATGGGAAGAAAAATACAACGGCTTTAAGGCAAAGGGTCTGTCGCTTAATATGGCGAGAGGCAAGCCGGCACCTGAACAGCTTGATCTGAGCAGGGATATGCTTGATATTTTAAACAGTAAAAGTGACCTTATCGGCGAAGACGATATTGACTATAGAAATTACGGACTTTTAAGCGGCATACCCGAAGCAAAAAAACTTTTTTGCAAAATGATCGGTGTTTCACAGGATCAGATCGTAGTATGCGGAAATGCAAGTCTTAATATAATGTACGATATTATCTCCACAGCATATGCAAAGGGCATATGCGGAGAGAAGCCATGGTGCAGATACGAAAAGGTCAAATTCCTATGTCCTGTTCCGGGATATGACAGACATTTCGCTATATGTGAAAGCTTCGGTATAGAAATGATAAATATCCCGACCGATGAAAACGGGCCTGATATGGATATGGTTGAAAAACTCGTTTCAGAAGATGAAACTATTAAGGGTATCTGGTGTGTTCCGCAGTATTCAAATCCTACAGGTATCGTATACAGTGATGAGACAGTAAAAAGATTTGCAGCTTTAAAGCCTAAAGCTGCTGATTTCAGAATATTCTGGGATAACGCATACTGCATACATCATCTCGTTGATTCACCTAAACCGGTAATGAATATAATGGATGAATGCAGTAAGAATGGAAATGAAGATATAGTTTATATTTTAGGTTCTACATCAAAAGTTACATTCCCGGGCGCAGGCGTTGCAGTTCTTGGTGCAAGCCGTAAAAACCTCGATTATCTTTTAAAGGTAATGGGTATACGTACTATCGGTTACGATAAGATAAACCAGCTTCGTCACGTAAGATATTTCGGCACTTTTGAAAACATATTAGAACACATGAAAAAGCATAAAGCTATAATTCGTCCTAAATTTGATGTTGTGCTTGATATGCTTGATAAGGAAATAGATCCTCTTGGCATAGGAACCTGGACAAAACCCGATGGCGGATATTTTGTATCATTTGATTCGCTTCCAGGCTGTGCTTCAAGAATAGTAGCACTTTGTAAGGAAGCAGGTGTTACACTTACAGGAGCAGGTGCAGCATTTCCTTACAAAAAAGATCCGGAAGACAAAAATATAAGAATAGCACCTACATATCCATCTGTAGATGAGCTTAAAACAGCTATGGAGATATTCTGTATTGCTGTAAAGCTTGCAAGTGCAGAAAAACTTATGAATGAATAAAAAATAAAGCACCGTGTAAAAACACGGTGCTTTTTCATATATTATTCAATATACATTTTCTTGATGATCTGCGGAGTCTTAGGTTTATCATTTCTGTCTGTCTCTGTCTCAGCTATCTCATCTACTGCTTCAATGCCCTCGATGACTTTTCCGAATGCTGCATAGTCACCATCAAGATGCGGTGAATCTGCGTGCATTATAAAGAACTGTGAACCGGCAGAATTCGGCATCATGGAACGAGCCATAGATATAACGCCTCTTGTATGCTTTAAGTCATTTTTAAAGCCGTTTGATGTAAATTCACCGTCGATACTCCAGCCAGGACCGCCCATGCCTGTACCGTCAGGACAGCCACCCTGTATCATAAATCCAGGTATTACTCTATGAAATGTAAGCCCATCATAAAAGCCCTGTTTTACAAGCTTTTCAAAGTTTTCACAAGTCTTTGGTGCGATATCCGGATAAAGCTCGACCTTCATCTTTTTTCCGTTTTCCATTTCGATTATTACCATTTTTTCCTCCTGAGCCTAACTGCTTATAATATAACAGTTATATAGTGATTATCAAATAATTCCGGCATCTGATATTATTTTTTTTCTTTTTTGGACTTCTTTTCTTCTTTTCTCTGTCTTATCATTTCCATTCTTTCTGCATCTTTTGCAGCCTTGGCAGCCTTTGCTTTTTCAGTAAGAGTGAGATTTTCCTGTATTGCCCACATTTTAATACGAAGCTTACTCTTATCTCCGCCTGTTTCTATAACAACAGTATCCTCGGATTTTCTGACTACTATACCAACTATACCGCCGATAGTCATTATTTCATCACCGATCTGGATATTCTCACGCATTGCTTTTGCTTCATTGTCTTTCTTTTTCTGCGGTCTGATAAGCAGAAAATAAAAAATAACAAATATTGCTATTATCGGCAGAAACGTAAAAAGCATTGATGAGGTAGCATTTGCCTGTCCCTCAGCCATAAATAATAAATTTTCCATTCTCTTTCCTCCATAGTATCATCACTTTTTTTACAGCAAACGCCAAATAGTTACTGACGTTTGCTATAAAATATCACACATCATTTAGACTTTATATATTCGTCTATAGACTTAGCAGCAGTTTTTCCGGCACCCATAGCAAGAATTACTGTTGCCGCACCTGTTACTGCATCACCGCCTGCATAAACGCCTTCTTTAGTTGTAAGCATATCCTCATTTACAACAAGACAGCCTCTGTTGTTCGCTTCAAGACCGCTGGTCGTAGTTCTTATAAGCGGATTAGGCGATGTACCGATAGCCATGATGACTGTATCAACATCAAGATCAAAGTTAGAACCTTCTACCGGAACAGGCTTTCTTCTTCCGCTTTCATCCGGTTCGCCAAGTTCCATTCTGATACATTCCATAGAGCAAACTCTGCCGTTTTCATCTGATTTTATCTTAACAGGATTGTTGAGGTTCAAGAATTCTACACCTTCTTCTTTGGCGTGGTGTACCTCTTCCTTACGTGCAGGCATTTCTGCTTCTGAACGTCTGTAAACGATATAAACGTGCTCAGCGCCCATACGAAGTGCTGATCTTGCTGCGTCCATAGCAACATTGCCGCCGCCGCATACTGCAACAGCTTTTGATTTGATAACAGGTGTATCATAGTCTTCAAGATAACCCTTCATGAGGTTTATTCTTGTGAGATATTCATTTGCAGAACATACGCCAATAAGTGACTCGCCTTCAATGCCCATAAATCTAGGAAGTCCTGCACCGGAACCGATAAATACAGCTTCATATCCCATATCCATTATCTCGTCTATGGAAAGAACCTTTCCTATGACCATATCTTCCATTATCTCAACGCCCAGATCACGAAGCTTCTGTATCTCCTGCTGAACGATAGCCTTAGGGAGACGGAATTCCGGGATACCATACATAAGAACACCGCCTGCTGTATGGAAAGCTTCAAAAATAGTAACGCTGTAGCCGAGCTTTGCAAGATCGCCTGCACAGGTAAGACCTGAAGGACCTGCACCTACAACAGCGACTTTATGTCCGTTATGTTCAGGCTTTGAAGCCTTTGTCTGCTTATCCATCATGTAATCGGCAACAAATCTCTCAAGACGTCCTATGCCAACCGGCTCTGTCTTGATACCTCTTACACACTTGCCCTCACACTGATTTTCCTGAGGGCAGACACGTCCGCATACTGCCGGAAGTGAGTTTGTAGAAGTGATTATCTCATACGCTTTTTCAAAGTCGCCCTTTGCTACTTCAGCTATAAACTCTGGTATCCTTACTCCAACGGGACAGCCCGAAACACATGGCTTGTTTTTACAGTTAAGGCAGCGTGATGCTTCCTCCATAGCCATTTCTTTTGTATATCCCAATGTAACTTCCTTAAAATTTCTTGCTCTTTCCTTGGGATCTTGCTCAGGCATTTTAACCTTATCAGGTGCCATATTTGCCATTTTATGATTCCTCCGTTCCGATCAGTTTGCTTTATTCATCAAGCGGCAATTTTCTTCGTACTCTTTGTATGTAGAATTTCTCTTCATAAGTTCATCAAAATCCACTTCATGTCCGTCAAAATCAGGACCTTCTACACAAGCATATCTTATTTTTCCGCCGACTGTTACACGACAGCCGCCGCACATTCCTGTACCGTCTATCATTATCGGATTGAGCGATACTATCGTTTTTATGCCATAAGGCTTTGTAACAGCACAGACAAATTTCATCATAGGTACAGGTCCGATAGCAATAACAGCATCATATTTGCTGCCACTCTCGATCTTTTCCTTTAATGCGTCTGTAACAAAGCCCTTCTTACCATAGCTTCCATCATCGGTACATATCGTAAGATCATTGCACTGTTTTTTGAATTCTTCTTCGAGTATAACTATATCCTTATTTCTGAAACCAGCAATAACATCAACTTCAATGCCGTTTCCGAAAAGTTCCTTTGCCTGCGGATAAGCTATAGCACAGCCGACACCGCCGCCTACTACACAGACTTTCTTAACGTTATCGCCAAGCTCTGTCGGAACGCCTAGAGGCCCTGCAAGATCAAGGATGCTGTCTCCTTCGTTTAAAGCCGCAAGCTTCTGAGTAGCTCTTCCGACGATCTGGAATATAATAGTTATAGTTCCCTTGTCGCTGTCGTGGTCTGCTATGGTAAGCGGAACACGCTCACCCTTTTCATCGACTCTGAATATAATGAACTGTCCTGCTCTTGCTTTTTTAGCAATAAAAGGTGCATCAAACTCCATAAGAGTAACATTAGCATTCAGTTCACGCTTTTTTACTATCTTGAACATATTATTCATTTTCTCCATTCCGCCGCTTAATACATTTTCAACGCCTTTTATGCGGCAGTCAAAAGGCTTATACAGAAAAAACAGTTATACTGCCCATTCTGAAAATACTATAACAGAGTATATTATATCACAAAATATTTTTGTTTGCAAGTATTAAAAGCAAATTATTTCCTGAAATTTAAAAATGTATATAATACGCTATACTATATTAATATAAAGCTCATGCCACACAAATTAAAAAATTCTGAATTTTTTTTGAAAAAATCAAAAAAAGGTATTGACAAAGCGTAAATAGTGTGATATAATGTTAAAGTACTCAGGAGAGATACAATAAAAAACAAATACTGGGGTGTCGCCAAGTGGTAAGGCAGAGGACTCTGACTCCTCCATTTCGTGGGTTCAAATCCTACCACCCCAACCAATTACGCTTTCTTTAAAAAGAAGGCGTTTTTCTTTGCGTTCAAACCGGAAACATAACATA
>CADBQZ010000132.1 GCA_902796865.1 uncultured Ruminococcus sp.
ATCCGCATGACTTTCTACGAGTGTAGTTTATCATTTGACATTCCCTCCGCTGAACGCCGACAAACAGGCTTTCAGGTTAAGTAGCTCCAAATACATTCAAAAGGAAGGAGCAGTCCTTATGAACGTTCACCACTAGTCGATGCCTCGTCTCAAGCCGTGGTACTCATGAGGGAGACATAGCAGACTTAAGCTGCTAAAGCGTAGCTCTTTGAGCTAACTGTAATATTATTTCTAGCGTTTATATTTAAACGTGGTGCAGTTTTAAGAGTTTACACCGGCTCTACTCGCTTATCATGTTTCAGGATCCCCGTCGAAACCTTTACGCCCCCTCTTAAAAGATGATACTATTATTATACACTATCTGTTCTTCAATGTCAATATCAGTATTTATCATATATTATATATTTTTGTCAAATAGGAGCAGAGTAGTGCATTTTTTCCTAAATTGATATGTTATATTATAGCTTATTGACTAAAAATAATGTGCCTAACTATTTTACGTATTGCATTTTTGTCAATAATATGATATAATGAATTTATATTAGGTGATAGTAAAATGTTTTTTACAGCCTAAAAGACAGCAAAAATGGATCCCTGTGATCTTTAAAAGAATTATAGTTGTCCGTGTGTATATGCTGTTTTTAATAGATAAAGGGATTTAATATGAAAATGAGGTGATTATATGACTAGAATGGATAGTGAACCTACGCATGAGCTTAATGGGTTAAAGTACAGGTGTGGTCATGTTCAGCCATTCGGTGCAACTATGCTTAGTTACAATGCTGTAAACTTTTCTGTATTTTCAAAAGATGCGGTATCATGTGAACTTCTTCTGTATCATCGCAATGAGGAAGAACCTTTTGCAGTAATTCCGTTTCCCGATGAATTCAGGATAGGAAATGTATTCTCAATGATCGTTTTTGATATTGATTACGAAGATATAGAATACGGATATAGAATGGACGGACCATATGATCCTAAAAACGGATATAGGTTTGATAAGACAAAGATTCTTCTTGATCCGTATGCTAAAATGATTTCCGGCAGAGATAAATGGGGAGATGCTCCCGATGAGAAAAGAGAATTTCAGCACAGAGGCCGTGTTATACCTGAAGATTTTGATTGGGAAGGAGACAAACCGCTTGAGATCCCAATGAATGATCTGGTTATATATGAAGCTCATGTCAGAAGCTTTACAAAAGATGAAAGCAGTAATGTACGGCATAACGGAACATTTGCCGGGCTTGCAGAAAAGATACCCTATCTTAAAGAACTCGGCGTAAATTGTATAGAATTGCTTCCTATATTTGAATTTGATGAATTTGAATACAGCCGCGTTATAGACGGAGAAAGGCTTTATAATTACTGGGGATATTCGACAGTCGGATTCTTCGCGCCGAAGTCCGGCTATGCTGCATCGGCTCAATACGGACTTGTGGCTGAGGAATTGAAAAACACGATAAAGCAGTTTCATGCAAACGGTATAGAAGTTATCCTTGATGTCGTATTCAATCATACAGCAGAAGGAAATGAACAAGGACCTTATATTTCTTTCCGAGGTATCGACAACAAGACTTACTATCTGCTTAGCCCAGATGGATACTATTATAATTTTAGCGGTTGCGGAAATACAATGAACTGTAATAATGCAGTAGTACGAAATTGTATACTTGATTGTCTGCGATACTGGGTATCGGTTTATCATATTGACGGATTTCGTTTTGATCTTGCATCTATTTTATCAAGAGATGCAAACGGTGCGCCTATGACAAGTCCGCCGCTTCTGGAAGCTTTAGCACATGACCCAGTGCTTGGGAAAGCCAAGCTTATTGCAGAAGCGTGGGATGCAGGCGGACTTTATCAGGTCGGAAGTTTCCCGGCATGGGGAAGATGGGCAGAGTGGAACGGAAAATTCCGTGACTGTTTAAGACGTTTTATAAAGAGTGACTGCGAATGCGGTCCGGAGATGCTCTGGAGAATACAAGGTTCACCGGATCTTTATTCAAACAGAAGCTCGGATGCAAGTATTAATTTTATAACCTGTCATGATGGGTTTACTCTCAATGACATGGTTTCCTACAATGAAAAACATAATGAAGCCAACGGTGAAGAAAACCGTGATGGTGCAAATGACAATAACAGCTGGAACTGTGGTGCAGAGGGTGATACCGATAATGCGGAAATAAATGCTCTTCGCAGACGGCAGATAAAAAATGCGGCTGCACTTCTTCTTTTGAGCCGTGGAATACCGATGCTCCTTTCGGGAGATGAATTCTGTAATTCGCAGCACGGCAATAATAATGCCTACTGTCAGGATAATAAGATCTCATGGCTTGACTGGAATGATCTCGATAAAAACAGAGATGTTTTTGAGTTTTTCAAGAAAATGATAAAATTCAGGAATGAACATCCTGTTTTACGTAAAACAGATTATTATATAGGCATGAACAGCAGCGGATACCCTGAACTATCTTTTCACGGTGAAAGAGCGTGGGAGTTAAACGGCTCAGAACCGTTCCATACATTTGGTTTTATGTATGCAGAAACTGTTAAAGATCATAATTCAAATAATGATTGCTTTATATATTGCGGTGTCAATACTTTTTGGGAAGAAAGAACATTGGAGCTTCCGAAGCTTCCGGATAATATGCAGTGGTATAAGGTAGCTTATACAGCAGAAAATACATTATCCGATGATAAGCTTAACGATGGATATATAAGATTGGCACCGAGAAGCCTTATGGTAATAATCGGAAAATAATAAAGGAGTTTATTATGACGATCAATATTAATGATAAAGATGAAAAAATCACAAATATTTCCGTTATGGGAAGAATAGATTCAAATACCTATAATGACCTGCAAAAAGTTATAAATGAAGTTGACTATTCAAAGGGTACTTTGATAATAGACTTTAAAGATGTTGAATATATTTCTTCTGCTGGACTAAGAGTTCTCCTTGCAGCAAGACAGAAGATAGGGTCAGGAACGTTTAAAGTAATAAATGTATCTGATGATATATATGGAATATTTGAAATGACCGGTTTTGATACCATGATAGATATTGAAAAAGGCGAAGAGGGTATTGCTACATATATAAGTCGTTCTTTCAAGGAAATACTTAAAATGAAGTCGGATAAATTCCCGGATACTCTTTTTGTATCATATCACGGTGTTGATTATACCTGGCTCGATATTGAAAAGTATTCTCAGATAGCAGCTAACGATATGTTTAAAATGGGTGTTAAAAAAGGTACTCATGTAGGCATCTGTTCATCGAACTCCGTCAACTGGATAATTGCTTTTTTAGCAGTACAAAAACTTGGTGCTATTGCTTGTCTTTTGAATTTCAATTATAACGAAAAAGAGATCGCTGATGTTTCAGAGGTCGGAGATATAACTCATTTTTGTTATGGTGAGATAGCCACTATGAATGATGAAGAAGCATTCCTTTCAGCTATAAAAAATGCACCTAACAGCAAGATAACTGAAATTTATGATATCCGAAGCAATGTTGATTTCAAAGCAAGATTAAATGAGTATGAGGGCGTAAAGGGTCTGTTTGATGTCAAAGTCGAATCTGATGATGCAAGTGTCATGATCTATACATCAGGTTCTACCGGAAAGCCTAAGGGTGTTCTTCTTTCGGCATATAATATACTCAATGCTTCTGCTGCTATGTCTGATGAGATCAGGATCGAAGATACAGATAAGCTTTGTCTTATACTTCCATTGTTCCATATATTCGGAATGACAGCCGGTCTTTTCTGCAACGCATTAAAAAATGCCTCTATCGTTATTCCGGATAATATGAGGACTGCAACTATTCTTTCGACTATTGAACAATATGGATGTACACTTTTCCACTCTGTTCCTACAATGGTTCTTGCGATAATGAACAATAAGGAATTCAGTGAAGAAAAAGTACATAGTCTGAGATGTACGATCTTAGCCGGAGCACCTGCAACCGAGCCACAGATCATAAAGATGAATGAAACATTCAAGAACACACATTTTGTTTGTGCATATGGTCTTAGCGAAATGGCTCCTGTTAGTATAACAAAATATGATGATACGATAGAACATATAGTAAAGACTGTAGGAATGCCTGTAAATAATATCAGGATAAAGGTAGTTGATAAAACAACAGGAGAAGATTGCCCTATCGGAGAAGTTGGTGAGATAACAGTCGAGGGATATAATCTTATGTCCTGCTATTACAAAGCAGCGCTTGATCTTCAGTCGGTAGATGACAGCGGTTGGCTGCATACAGGCGACCTTGGATTCCTTGATGAAAACGGATACCTTCACCTTACAGGCCGTGCAAAAGAACTCATAATAAGAGGCGGCGAAAACATTATGCCAAGCGAAGTTGCAGAGGCTATCGCACAGTTCCCGGATGTATCTGATGTTAAGGTACAGGGTGTTCCTGATGATTTCTTTGGCGAAGTTGTTGGTGCAAGTATTATTATGAAAGACGGAAAGACTCTTGATACAGAAGCATTAAAGGCATTCCTTGCCGAAAAACTTGCAAAATATAAATTACCTGCATATATTTTCCAGTATGATGCTTTCCCGGTACTTTCAAACGG
>CADBQZ010000133.1 GCA_902796865.1 uncultured Ruminococcus sp.
CGCTTGCGGTAGACAGAGAACGATTTTCAGATGCTGTTACAGAAAAGATAATGTCAGAGCCGCTCATAACCGTGAAGGAAGAAATGGTGAGCTGTATCCCGGACGGAGATGTTATAATCGCTACGGGGCCTCTTACAAGCGGCGGACTTGCGGAAAGTATCCGTGAAAAATGCGGAGATTATCTAAGCTTTTTTGATGCTGCTGCACCGATAGTCACATTTGAAAGTCTTGATAAGGAAAAAGTCTTTTTTGCATCAAGATATGACCGAGGTGATGCAGATTATATAAACTGTCCTTTTGACAAGGAAGAGTATCTTGAATTTTATAATGCTCTTATAGGCGCTGAATCGGCACCTCTGAAAGAGTTTGACAAGAGAGATTTCAAAGTGTATGAAGGCTGTATGCCGATAGAAGTACTTGCCAAAAGAGGCGAGGATACGATGCGCTTTGGTCCTTTGAAGCCTGTCGGACTTACCGACAAGAGGACAGGTAAAAGACCGTATGCCGTTGTGCAGCTAAGGCGTGAGAATGCCGAGGGTACGCTTTTCAATCTTGTAGGATTTCAGACCAATCTTAAATTCGGCGAGCAGAAAAGAGTTTTTTCGATGATACCCGGACTTGAAAATGCAGAGTTTGTAAGATATGGGGTAATGCACAGAAATTCCTTTATCGACAGCCCGAAGCTTTTAGACCCTTCATATAGTCTTAAGTCTGACGGCAGGATATTTTTTGCAGGACAGATAACCGGAGTAGAAGGCTATATCGAATCGGCTGCAAGCGGCATAATGGCTGGAAAGAATATGGCAAGAAGACTTTCCGGGAAATCGCCGCTGATACTTCCGACTGATACGATGATAGGAGCGCTTACACGCTATATAAGCGGAGGATGCAGCGGAGAATTTCAGCCGATGGGCTGCAACATGGGGATACTTCCTGAGCTTTCCGAAAGAATAAAGGATAAAAAACGAAAATATACTGCATATGCAGACAGAGCTATAGCTTCACTTAAAGAATATCTTGAAGCAAATAAATAATTGACATTCAACCAAAGGCGGATCATTATGAAGATAATAGTAGATGCGTTCGGCGGAGACAATGCTCCGGCAGAGGTCATTAAGGGATGCCGCATGGCGGCGGACAGACTTTCGTCGGACATGGTTCTGACCGGTGATGAGGAAAAGATAAAAAAATGTGCCCGTGAAAACGGCATAAGCCTTGACGGTATGGAGATAGTCCATGCTGATTCGGTGTTCGATATTCACAGTGAGCCTTCCGAGATACTCAAAAGCGGCAAAGGCAGCTCTATGGAAACAGGACTGAGACTTCTGAGCGAAGACAAGGGAGATGCTTTTGTAAGCGCCGGAAGTACCGGAGCGCTCGTTTTCGGTGCGACATTTATCGCAAAGCGTATAAAAGGGATAAAGCGTCCGGCATTAGCGCCTATACTCCCGACAGCAAAAGGTCCTGTGATGCTTATGGATGCTGGTGCAAATACCGACTGCCGCCCGGAGATGCTTTTGCAGTTTGCAATAATGGCATCGGCTTATATGGAAAAGGTCAAGGGAATAAGCTCACCCAGAGTGGGTCTTATAAATATCGGCGGTGAGGACACCAAGGGCAGAGAAATAGAACTTGAAGCATACAAGCTTCTTAAAAATTCACCGCTCAATTTCTGTGGCAATCTGGAAGCAAGAGAGCTTCCGAAGGGTGAATTTGATGTTGCAGTAACAGACGGCTTTACCGGAAATGTAGTTTTAAAGCTTTACGAAGGAATGGGTTCATTCTTTGCAGGAAGCCTTAAAAGTATCTTCTCCGGTTTTACCGGAAAGCTTTCTGCAATGGCAGTTTACGGCAGGATAAAGAGCTTTAAAAAACAGATGGATTACAAAGAAGAGGGCGGAGCGCCGCTCATGGGAATATCAAAGCCTGTTATAAAGGCTCATGGAAGCTCGGATGCAAAAGCGTTTTTCAATGCAGTGAGACAGGCTGAAAATTGTGTTTCGGGCGGAGTTATCCCTACGATAGAAAAGGCAGTAAGAAAATAAAAGAGGTCGATATAGATGGAAAAATTAGAAAAAAATATCGAGGAGTTTGAAGAAAAGCTAAGATATACATTCAAGAATAAAGAGCTTCTTATAACTGCGCTTTCGCATTCTTCATATGCAAACGAGAAGAAAAAAGTGAGACACAGCAATGAAAGGCTTGAATTTCTCGGCGACAGCGTTTTGTCGGTAGTAGTATCGAAATATCTTTTTGAGAATTTCAGAGAACTTCCCGAAGGAGAGCTTACAAAGATAAGAGCAGCACTTGTATGTGAAAAGGCGCTTTTTGCGTTTGCACAGAGGATAGATCTCGGAAAATATATACTTCTCGGAAAAGGTGAGGAAAATACCGGAGGCCGTCAGCGTACTTCTATCCTTGCCGATGCGTTTGAGGCAGTAATAGCGGCTATTTTCTTAGACGGCGGTATTATTGCAGCAAAGGATCACATTTTAAGATTCATACCTAAGGATCTCGAAGCAACAAATTCGATCGCTTTTACCGACCACAAGACGGTCCTTCAGGAGATAATACAGAAAAATCCAGAGGAGAAGATCGAGTATAAGCTTGTGGGACAGACAGGTCCGGATCATAATAAAGCATTTACCGTTGAGGTATATCTGAATTCAAATGTCATAGGCAGAGGAAAAAGAAGAACAAAAAAGGAAGCTGAACAGATGGCTGCAA
>CADBQZ010000134.1 GCA_902796865.1 uncultured Ruminococcus sp.
GGTTGAATTAAATGTACCGGGCGAGCAATGCTCGCCCCTACAAAAGCAACAATATCCGTTTACAATTAAGAAAGTAACGAAAAAAGTTTTTTCAGCATTTCTTTGCACAGGCAAATAAAGTTTTGATAAGCCTTAAAAAGGCTGACTACTCACAAAATAGGATGTGATAAAGTTTGAGTATATTCGATAAATTAAAAGAGATAGCCGGCAAAGAAAGCGAAAATATCCCGGGTCCTGTGCAGTATCTTATCGTAGGTCTCGGCAATCCGGGACTTCAATACGAAAAGACAAGGCATAATACAGGCTTTATGGTGATAGATAAACTTTCAGAAAAGCTCGGCATATCACTTGACAGATATAAATTCAAGGCAAAGACCGCTCAGGCGCTTATTTCGGGTAAAAAGTGCCTTTTGATGAAGCCGGAAACGTATATGAACAACAGCGGCGAAGCGGTCGAACAGGCACGGGCATTCTATAAACTCAGTATCGACCGTGTTATAATAATCTATGATGATATATCCCTGCCGCCCGGAGCGCTTCGTATAAGAAGAAAGGGGAGCGACGGCGGTCATAACGGGATAAAAAGCATTATCCAGCTTACCGGCGAGGACACTTTCCCGAGAATAAAAATGGGTGTCGGAAAAAAACCTCACCCTAAATATGATCTTGCCGACTGGGTACTGGGAAGTTTTGGCGAACAGGATGCCGAAAAAGTAAAGCAGGCGTGTGAAAACGCCTGTGAATGTATAGAACTCATGGTACAGGGCAAAACGGACGAAGCTATGAATAAGTTCAATTCGTGATGATGCACGGACATTTGTTTGGACCGGGACATACTAAGGGGGCGCTGCCCCCCAAACCCCATGCCAAAGGGGTCTAGCCCCCCTTTTGGAATTTATCCCAGACTCCTTATAGTGGCATGGGATAAAACAGAGGACAGCAAATGGCTGATCTTTGACGGAGATCTGAAGAAAACAGTCCCCCTCTGGTAAGCCGGTCAAAATAAAACAGTCACTGTGCATATCATGAAAGAAAGGAAGTTACCATGACAGATCTCAAAGGAAAATGGGCGCTTATAACAGGCGCTGCAAGAGGGATAGGATATCTTGCGGCTTTAGAGCTTGCGAAAAGAGGCGTGAACCTTGTATTGCACAGCAGGGACAAAAGTCATTGCGAGAAGGTCTTAGCTGATGTTACAAAGCTGGGCGTAAAGGCGTATATAGTCTCGGCGGAGCTTTCGGACATGGACAGTGTAAATAATATGCTTTCTGAAATCGACAGAAACGGCACTGTTATAGATGTTATACTTAATAATGCGGGAATGCAGATAGCTTACCGAACCGATTATTTCAAAACGCCTGTTTCAGATTATGTTGTAAGTTATATGATAAATACTGTTGCGCCTGCTGTGATATGCTATCATTTTATGCCGAAGATGATCGAAAGAGGCTTCGGAAGGATAGTAAACACGACAAGCGGCATCAGACTTGAACCGGAGCAGGCAGGCTATTCAGCTAGCAAAGCGGCGCTCGACAAGATAACTATAGATATGGGTTCTAAGATAAACGGTACAGATGTTATCATAAATCTTACAGATCCGGGCTGGTGCAGGACAGATCTGGGCGGCGATAAAGCGCCGAATGCACCGGAAAGTGCGCTTCCGGGCGTTATAGTCGGAGCGTTTCTTGATGACAAAAAGTCGGGCAGACTTTTCACAGCATCTGATTTTCACGGTATGACTCTTGAAGAAGCCGTAAAAAAGGCTGAGAGCATGGATGCACCGTACTGAGCGGCATTTTATTTAGTATATTTTCAGAGAGGGCGGCTTAGTATCCGCCCTTGATGAGTTTATTTTAAAAGCAAAAATAAATCTATATATCAACAGGAGAAACAATGGATTTCTTTAAGACCACGTTTGGCGAACTGAGCGGATTTGAAGACATAAAGAAATGTCTAAAAAACAACATTACCCCGGTGTGTGCATCGGGGCTTTCGTCGGTGCATAAAGCCCAGTTTATCTATTCACTTTACAGTGATGAGCCTTTTCTTGTAATAGCAGAAAGCGAACCGCAGGCGAAAAAGCTTTGCGACGATATAAACACTATGGCAGGCGGCACTCTTGCTTCATTTTTCCCGTCGAGGGAGCTTGCGCTCACACGAATGGAAGGCTTTTCGAGAGAGTATGAGCATCAGCGCATTGAAGCTCTGTCGAATATCGTTGAAGGAAAGTCTGCCGTTATATGTGCCGGTATCGAAGGCGTTATGCAGCCTGTCATACCTAAAAAGACACTTATAAGCAATACTATCACACTAAATACCGGCGGAGAGTATGATATTTCCGAGCTTAAAGTGAAACTTGTCAGCATGGGCTACAGCGGATGCGATAAGGTAGAAGGCGCTTCACAGTTTTCATCGAGAGGAGATATTCTCGACATATTTCCTGTACAGTCGCCGCAGCCGGTGAGAATAGAATTCTGGGGAGATACGATAGACACCATATCATATTTCGATCCCGGAACACAGCGCAGAACGGACAGCGTTGATAATATCAAGATCGTTCCGGCGCTTGAATGTGTTGCTGACAGAAACGCTCTTGCCGATAAAATAGAAGCGCTCGGCAAAAAGATACGGAGCAAAAAGGCTGATACGGTAAGAGAGAATTTTGCAAGGGACTGTGAGCTTCTGCGAAGCGGTGCAGACCTCGTGTGTATTGACAAGTATATACCGCTTATATATGATGAGCTTCCGTCAATATTTGAATATTTCAACGGCTTTACGGTTTTCTGTGAATATGTTTCGGCTGCCGAACACGCAAAGGGCGTAACTCAGCAGTACAGCGAGGACTGCAAGCTGCTTTTAGAATCGGGAGAGCTTTGCAGAGGTCTTGAAGGGCATATATTCACAAGAGAGGAAGTTTTTGAAGCGGCAGGCAGCAAGCTCTTTTTAAGCAACTTCCTTCAGGGGCTTGACCGGGTAGGCTATAAAAAGATAATAAGCTTTGAAGCACTCCACAACGCTCCATGGGGCGGAGAGATGCGTCAGCTTGATGAAGAACTGAGAAATTTCTGCGAAAGAAACTATCGGACGATGCTTATTGCCGGAAGCGAAAAGACCTTGCCGATAATAAAGCAGGATCTTGAAAAAGAGGGGATATCCTGTGTGATAGCGTCGGAAGAGACGGTATGTGAGCCGGGCAAAGTACTGCTTATGACCGGAAGTCTTTCGGCAGGCTTTGAATATCCTGAAAACAAGACCGCTGTGATTACTCAGGCAAAGGCTATGAGCAGCAAGCGCAAAAAGCGCCGCCATAAAAAAGGCGAGGATATAAAGAATCTTTCGGACATAACGCCGGGCGATCTTGTAGTACATTCTCTTCACGGCATAGGAAAATTTGTCGGAATAAGGAAGCTTGAGCTTGAAGGTGTAACAAAGGACTATATCACGATACAGTATGCCGGAAAGGACGTTTTATATGTGCCTGTAACACAGCTCGATATGGTATCGAGGTATATAGGTGCAGGCGATGATCCGGGAGTAAAGCTTCATAAACTGTCGTCGCCCGAATGGCAGAAAACTAGAAACAATGTAAAAAGAGCGGTCAAGGATATGGCAAAGGAGCTTATTGCGCTCTATGCAAAGCGAGAAAAGAGCGAAGGCTTTGCTTTCTATCCCGATGATGAGATGCAGGAAGATTTTGAATCACGTTTCCCGTATGTTGAAACGGATGACCAGCTCCAGTCGATAGCCGAAATAAAAGAGGACATGGAAAAACCACGTCCTATGGACAGACTTCTCTGCGGAGATGTGGGCTTTGGAAAGACCGAAGTCGCACTCAGGGCGGCTATGAAGTGTGTCGAGAGCGGAAAGCAGTGTGCGATACTCGTACCGACGACGGTATTGGCAAGGCAGCACTATCAGACGGCTGTAAAGAGGTTTGAGCCGTTCCCGGTAAATGTCGAGCTTTTATCGAGGTCGAGAACTCCCACACAGCAAAAGAGGATAGTTTCTGATCTGAAAAAAGGTATAATAGATATTATTATCGGCACTCACAGACTGGTACAGAAAGATGTCGGATTTAAAAATCTCGGTCTGGCTGTCGTTGATGAA
>CADBQZ010000135.1 GCA_902796865.1 uncultured Ruminococcus sp.
GCGTAATAGTTATCGCTGCTACAAACAGACGCGATATACTCGATCCGGCACTTCTTCGTCCGGGAAGATTTGACAGACAGATAGTAGTAAGCTATCCTGATATAAAGGGCAGAGAAGAAATACTAAAGGTTCACACAAAGAACAAGCCGTTAGGTCCGGATGTAACACTTAAAACTATCGCAAAAACTACGGCAGGATTCACAGGCGCAGACCTTGAAAACCTTGTAAATGAAGCATCGCTTCTCGCCGCAAGAGCAGACAGAAAAGCTATCACAATGAAGGATATTGAAGAAGCTACGATAAAGGTCGTTGCCGGTCCTGAAAAGAAGTCAAGAGTCATAACCGACCACGAAAGAAAGCTTACTTCATATCACGAAGCAGGTCATGCGGTCTGCACATACTATTGCCCGTCGCAGGATAAAGTTCATCAGGTGTCGATAGTTCCAAGAGGAATGGCTGGCGGATTCACTATGTCGCTTCCTGAACATGACAAGTCTTATGTAAGCCGCACTGAAATGCGTGAAAATATCGTAACTCTTCTTGGCGGACGTGTTGCAGAAAGTGTTATACTTGAAGATATATCCACAGGTGCATCGAACGATATAGAAAGAGCTACAAATATCGCAAGAAGTATGGTCACAAAGTACGGTTTCAGTGAAAAGCTCGGTCCTATGGTATACGGTCACGATCAGGGTGAAGTATTCTTAGGAAGAGAGCTTAACAGCACAAGAAACTACTCAGAAGAAGTCGCAGCCGAGATAGACGAAGAAATGAGAAGACTTATCGGCGAAGGCTATGACCGTGCAGAACAGCTTCTCAGAGAGCATATAGACCAGCTTCACCTGCTTGCTAAATACCTTATGAAGTTTGAAAAGATAAACGAAGAAGACTTTGAAAAGCTCATGAAGGGTGAAATGGACGAAAGCATATTAGAACCTGATAATGAAAGCTCTGACAACAATGAAGCATCTGATACGAATTCGGAGACAGCAGATACTTCTGAAACAAAAACTCCTGATGTATCAGATACTGTATCTGATACCGCTTCAGATAATGCTGATACAGCAGATAACGGCAATACTACGGAAGATACAAATGAATAATATCATTGAAAAGCACCCTTTAAAAGGGTGCTTTTTTATGCTGCAGGTCATGGCATTTTTATCACCTGACTCTGCCGCCGCAGTTGACATAGCCAGATCATCATGATATAATATTATTAAAACAATTTAAAAGTTACAGCGTATAAAATGCTGTCATTATATGCGTTATAATTAAATAAAAAAGAAACAGGACAATATAAGAAAATGGAAAAATACTATGTTCTATTTATCGCTGTACAGTATATAAGCATAATCGGACTTTTTACAGAATGCCTGATAGTTTTTTTTGAAATGGAAAACCATACTTCACGGCTATCTGTTTTTAAACTGCATATCAACGCTTATATGCAGCTTAGGATTCGTTGTAGCAAGCCAGGCAAAAAATGAAGATGCTTATATATCAGCAATACAATTATCATATGCCGGGCGTGCGTTTATAGGCTTTGCACTTTTCTTATTTTTGGTAAACCTTTGTCATATATATCTGCCTAAATGGTTTTCGATATTCCTTGTCTGCTCACAGGCAGCAATATACGGCTCAATACTTACAATGAAAAGTCACTCCCTATATTACAAAAATATACAGTTCAGTATGGACGAAAGCTTCCCCGTGTTCAGGCACGACAACGGTATCATGCACCATTATTTTACACTGTTAATGATATTCTACATAACGGCAGGCATAGGTGTACTTATATACAGACTTCGCCATGAAAAAAGAAAGACTGCAAGAAAGCGTCTTAATATGGTCATGACCGCTATCATTGTAGAAAGTGCCTTTTACACAATACAAATAACAGGCATTCTGCCTATTACAAAATACATGGATCTTAACATAATCGGATTCCCCACATCCACGATATTCATGTTTATTGCAATATTCAAATATAATCTTCTCGGCACAGATGAGATAATAAGAGAGTTTATGATAGACAGACTTCCCGAAGCAATAATCGCAGTAAACACCGAAGGTATGGTAGAGTATTTCAATGAACCTGCAAAAAGACTTTACCCCGATCTTAGTCTGTCGTCGGGAACGATTCCGGATGATATAACAGATGCTCTATTATCAGACAGCAGCATCACTATAAACAATCATATATACACCCCCCGAAGAAAACAGCCTTATATATAAAGGTGAATGCTACGGAACGCTTTATGCACTTGTAGACGATACAGAGCATATACGGTATATGCAGGAACTCGAAAAACAAAAGAGACTTGCAGACAGCGGTATAAAACTTGCTTCAAAGAAAAAATATGACATCATATTCCTCGATCACATGATGCCTTCAAAAGACGGCATACAGACACTTAAAGAGCTTCGTACCGATGAAAGCTCTCCGAACATCTCAACTCCGGCAGTCTGCCTTACCGCAAACGCTGTTTCAGGCTCCAGAGGAAAATATTTAAACGCAGGTTTTAATGATTACCTTACAAAGCCTATAGAACCTGATAAGCTTGAAGAAATGCTTATCAGCTATCTTCCGCAGGAAAAGGTGAATATTGAAACTGCCATAGAGGAAAAAGCAGATGCAGAAAGCATTATGCCGGACTTTATCTATGACATAAAAGAAATTGACACCTCAGAACTCACAAGCCGGATCTTATACTTCTGGATTACGATATGCCTATAACACCCGGTCCACAGGTCATGAAAATGATAAGGAGCGAACATAACGCCGATGAGATACCGATAATATTCCTGACCGGAAAAGCCGATACTGAAAGTGTAATAGCGGTAATGCAGCTTCGCCCGCAGGGATACCTTCTAAAAACAATGAGCAAAGAAGAAATAGTCGAGTCGATAGACAAATTCTTCGAGACAAACAAATGGAAAAACATACAGTAAATACGAAGATAAAAGCGAAATCCTTTGCGTTTCATAAATGCCTCCTTCTTAACCGCCGATTA
>CADBQZ010000136.1 GCA_902796865.1 uncultured Ruminococcus sp.
AGGTCTGAAAAGATCACCTGTTTAGGCTATAGAAAAAAGCACTCCGGATCAGCAAATAAAGAATAACTTTTATCTTTGGAGGTACTTTAGATGCTTTTTAACCAAAACAGTAATATAGCTTTGAAGCTTGCTGCTGTAAAAGAAAAAATTGAACATACTGCAAACAACAGTAAATTCAAAAAAGTTGCAGGTCTTATCCTGTCTATCCTGATTTTCACAGTGGCTTCCGCTTCTGTATTATACTATATATTTTTTGCGTCACAGGGAGAATTTCATTCTGACTGCACAGATACTATAATCTGGGCTAACGCTTCAAATGAAAGCGGACATATGTTCGACACCGATTTCAATTATGCCTGTTTCCTTCCATTTGGAATAAGCCTTATAATGCAGCCGCTTGTGGCTGTCTTCGGATTGTCACTTACTGCACATCATCTCGGAATGGCAGCATTCTTTATACTGCTTGCTGTATTTATGATACTTATGCTGAGAGAATTCAAATTCAGCATAAACCGTTCACTCATAGGAACGTCAATTTTTCTTGCTTTTACTCTTTCGTCAAAAAAAATGAGAGAGATATTCTGGGGACACTCTATATACTATACTCTCGGAATACTTTTTGTCGTGATCGGTTGTTTCATTCTTTTTAAGCTTTTTAATACGCTTGATAAGCTTCTTAATGATCCTTCTGCCGAAAAAAATACAAGAATAAAATTCATAGTATTATCTATTATATTCTTTGTGTTCACAATGTTTACAGCGACTGATGGTATATCGGCAATGTCCATATACTGTCTGCCTGTGATCGGAGCCATATGTATGCAGCACATTCTTGATAAAAGAATAAGGCTCTTCTCAAAGCATACGTTCATAATCTTTATTATGGCTGCACTGCTTCTTTTAAGTCTGTTATTCGGTGCAAAGATACTCGCATTCTGGCAGGGTGATATGACAGCAGCATATCAGGACACCTATTCTCGCTTTACAGAGATGCAAAACTGGATGGATAATCTTCACAACGTACCGCTCGCATGGCTGAGACTTTTCGGTGTTGAGGCTCCTACCGATAAAATGCTTTCGGATCCGGAAGGCATCACTAACATGATCCGCATATTTACAGCAGCTCTCACAGCTGTTATCCCTGTAATTGCTACCTGCTTCTATCCGAAATATAAAAACGATATGACCGGAAAGTTCATACGAATTTTTATATGGATCCATTGGGCTGTCACAGCATTGGTCCTCTCGGGCTTCGTGTTCGGTATGCTCGGAAGCGCTGACTGGAGACTTGTTCCTATAATCGGAACTGCATTGATACTTTCAATAATATTTATAGCGCATACTGTATGCTCTCATGTTACGTTCGGACGTTTTTCTGCACTTCTTATCATACCGCTTTTCATACTTTCATTTATAAACATAAAAGAAGTTGTTAAGATGCCGTATGATAATTATAAAAGTAATATTGTATTCAGCATTGCAGATGTACTTGAAAGCAATGATCTCACATATGGATATGCTTCATTCTGGAGCGCCAATACTGTAACGCTGATATCCGGCAACAAGATCAAAGTACGTGATGTTGCCATAGACAACGGCAGCGTAAATCCCGGTTGGCTGCAGACGGACAATAAGTGGTATAAAGACCAAGGACCAGACCAAAAGGAATATTTCCTGCTTCTTTCTGAAGATGAAATGAATATGATCTATGAAAGCGGAAACACTATTCTCAATGATTCGGTACGCCAGATTGATCCTGTTATCAACGAAAAACCTTATCACATATTTATATTTGACAAAAATATATTTTAAAATAAACAGAGCATCGTATTTAGTTTATACGATGCTCTGTTTTTATCATATTTATATAAGTATTAATGCAGACTTTCAGTAATCAAATCTCAATATCTCACAATTTTTTATCCCGAACGCTGCATATTCTTCATTTGTCATATCATAGAAGTAGGAACGTATGACCCTTGCTATCCCATTGTGAGCAACAAGAAGCCTTACTTTTTTATCATCAGAAGTTATATCGTCAAGAAGACCGTATATCCTGTGTGCAAGCTTCATCATAGATTCTCCGCCGTCATAGCTGTTTATAAAACTTTTCTTTGCTTCTGCAAATTCTTTGCCGTTTCTTGGAGTTCCTTCATATTTTCCAAAGCACTGTTCAGTAAGACGCTTTTCTTCAAACGCTGGTATACCAGTTTTCTCCGAAATAAAAAGTGCTGTTTTCTTCGCACGGATAAGCGGAGAATATAATATCTCATCAATATCAAGATTTTCATCCGCTATCATCTGTCCAAGCTCTGCCGCCTGTTTACAGCCTTTTTCGGTAAGATCACTGTCGGTCACTCCGCAAATTTTATTTTCAACATTCCAGACAGTTTCACCATGTCTTGTAAAAAATAAATGTCCCATCATCTTTTCTCCATCTGTCTTTTTGTAAGCCTTACATCTCTGCCGGCAAATTCAAGTGTTTCATACATAGCATAAAGTCTCGATATTATCCTGTCGTCATATTTTTTGAGCATCTGCTCATGTGAAAGATTTGTAGTTATTATTGTTGGCAGCGACCTGTTTAGTCTTGTATTTATAACAGTATACATTGTCGAAATATAAAACTGTTTATCATACTCCGTACCAAGATCATCAAGTATAAGAAGATCTGCCGATAAAAGTCTATTTAATGTATCGTTCCCGCTGCTGTCACGTCCGAAATGCTCCTTTTCGATACTATCAAGATAATTAAGCACCGAATCATAAAGCACGTTATATCCTTTTGTAAGCACTTCATTTGCTATCGAAAGCGAAAGATGTGTTTTTCCAAGCCCGGTCTTTCCGAACATAAAAATATTTCCTGATGAAAGGCTGAAATTATCAGCATAATTCTTGCAGAACTTAAATATCATGCTCATGGTTTTTCTGCACTGTTCGGTCGAACTTTCATCTATCCCATGACAAAGACTTAGATCGAATGTATTGAAACTGCAAAGTTTTATCTGAGAATTTTTATTCATTTCTCTTGCTGTGATCTGTGCTATAAGACGTGTAAGACAGCTGCATCTGCTGTTATCAACAAAGCCTTTGTCTTCACACTTATTACAGCTGTAGCGCATTTTAAGATAATCCTCCGGGTAACCATGTGACCTTAAAAGCTTTGATATCATCTGCTGTGCGCCGAGATTCTCGGTCTTTAGCCTTTCTATCCTTTCGGAAACATTTTTTCCTTCTCTTATTACACTTATTATCTTCATACCCGTCTTTGCAAGCTGAGAATTTATTTCGCTTATTTCAGGTATGTTCCTTTCAATTTCCTCAAAACGAGCAATATTCTGTGCTTTTGCCCTGTTCCTTCTTTGCTCTATCTCTCTGAGAGCTTCACTCATTATAGCTTTTTCATCCATCATTTTTATTCACCAAAATCATTGACAAGCGCTTTATATTCTTCAAGATCAAATGAATGTCCAGTTTCTTTATCTTTATGATCTTTATTGTCAGATTCTGCATCTGCCCTTGTTCTTATTCCCTTTTGCTCCCAACCCTTCAATATAGAATCTATATACTTAAAGTTAAGCTTGTTTATATTCTCTGCTGTACGCTCATAAGCGTATTCTATAAGATCATCATTATAAAGTCTGCTGTTCCATTCGTCTGCGATCTTCTTCTCATTCGCTGTAAGAGCCCTCTGCATATGAAAAATCCTCATAATTTTTCCTTGGAAAGTATTTTTTTCCTCTAAAAGCTTTACTTCCGCTTCTGCTCTGTCAAGTGTTGTTATTCCTCGTTCTGCCCAATCGGCTGCTGTCTTCTTTATGTAATTGATATTTCCGCTGTTTATAGAGATACTATATGCTGTTATCATAAGTATGACCTCTGCCGAAAGTCCAAGGTCATCGTGCATCCATATAAATCCTCTGTGCTCTGAATGATTGAGCATTCTTCCAAAACTTGACTCAGCCATAGAAAAAAGATTTCTTATCTCAGGAGAACCTTCTATCCTTGCAGCTATTTCCGAAGGACTTAAATTATATTTTTCCGCTGAAGGCAGTATTATCTTTTTAGGCGGTTCTGTTTTTACAGGCTCGGCGTTCTCCATCGTATCTGAACCAATATCTCCCGAAAAAATGTTTGCATTTTCCCAGAAAACAAAAGCCTCCTCCGCCTGTGCCTCTGTTATATTAATAGCTTTCGCTATCTCAGCTGTGCTGCATTGCTTTCCCTTATTTCGGAGCATATACAAAAGTACTTTTACAGCCGACTCATTTGCAAGCTTTATAAAATTATCGACCACGATATTCGGCACAGCAAAAACGCCCCCGAAAGCTCCCATTTTTAGAATATGCTCCATTTGTACCTCCATCAGATAAATTTAGCTTTTTCAAGTTCTTCTTCAGCGCTTTTCATTATAAGCTCACTAGGATCTTCGCCGCCCATTATCCTTGCTATCTCTTTTATTCTTCCTTTTTTGTCAAGACGGCATACGTTCGTTGCGGTACGCTCCCCTACTGTCTTCTTTTCTATAAGCATATGATTATCCGCCATAACTGCAAGCTGTGAAAGATGACTTACGCAAAGGACCTGACGCAGTTTGCTTATCTGTTTTAGTTTTATGCCTATTTTTTGTGCAGCTCTTCCGCTGACACCGGTATCTATCTCGTCAAATATCATAGTCTGAACAAGATCATTATCTGCAATAACGCTTTTAAGAGCAAGCATTATCCTCGAAAGCTCTCCTCCCGAAGCTATCTTTGCAATAGGCTTCGGTTCTTCACCTTTATTGGCTGAAATAAGAAATTCTATCTTATCCATACCGTTTATCATAAGCTTTCCTGTCTCCTGCCTCACCTCAATAATAACGTCAGGCATATCAAGGAATTTAAGCTCGTCCGCAACTTTTTTTGAAAATTCATCGGCAGCTTTTTTTCGTTTCTGTGAAAGTTTTTTTGCCTTGTCTGTAACGATATGCAAAAGCTTGTCTTTTTCACTGCTAAGCGCTGTAAGATCTTCATCAGAACAGCCGATCTCAGAAAGCTCATTTCTGCTTTCTTCATAGAGCTTCAAAAGCCCGCTGTAATCACAGACATATTTTTTCTGAAGCGATGCTAAAAGACTGTATTTCCCATTTATCGTTTCTATTCTTTCGGGATCTGTATCAAAACTGTCAAAAATATCGGCTATTTCATCTGAAAGATCATTAAGCTCTATCCCCGCAGCTGATACTCTTTCGTAAGCCGCATTTATCCTGTCGGAATACTCACTTACAGATGAAAGAGTTTGTCCGCACCTTTCGAGCATATCATTTATATTCCCCTCACCATTCAAAAGCGCTGATGCTTCCGAAAGTACTTTTAATATACTGTCGATATTTTTTATACGCTCATATTCTGCTTCAAGCTCTAAGTATTCTTCTTCTGTCAGGTCAGCTTCTTTAAGATCGTCGATTCGTTCCTTTAGAAAAGCTGTTCTTTCTCTTGATTCCGCTCTGCTCTTCTTTATAGCTCCGATCTTTTTTGCAAGCGACTGAAGTTTTTTGAAATCTTCTTTGTAATCTTCTATGAGCGGCTGACATCCGCCGAAACTATCCAATACATCTATATGCTTTTCCGGTGACAAAAGTATCTGATTATCATGCTGTCCGTGTATAGTAACAAGAAGTTCTCCGAGTTCCTTTATTGCTGATACCGGTGCTGCCTTGAAGTTTATACGGGCATTGCTTCCGCCGTCAGAACGTATCTCTCTTGTAATAGTTATCTCATCATTATCGTAGGCTAGCCCCATTTCATCGAGCTTTTCCTTTACAGCATCACCTATATCGGTAAACAGCCCTGTTATGACCGCCTTCTTACAGCCGTTCCTTACAAGGTCTTTCGTAACTCTCTGTCCTAAAACGGCATTTATACCGTTTATAAGTATAGATTTACCTGCACCGGTCTCTCCGGTAAAAATATTGAAATTATCTGAAAAGTCTATTTCCGCCTTTTCTATAACAGCAAGATTTTCTATTGAAAGTTCTCTCAGCATATTTACCCCCGGATAAGCTTACCTAACGTTTTAACAAGATCTGCCGCATCATTTTCTGTTCTCATAAGCACAAATATCGTATCATCGCCTGCAAGAGTACCAACTATCTTATTATACTCCATTCCGTCAAGCGCCGCACAGGCAGCCTGAGCCATACCATTCCGGCATTTTATCACGACCGTGTTCACAGCATAGTCTACCTTGGTGACTACCTCAAAAAAGATATTTCTGTCTGACTGCATATCTCCCGGCATTTCATAATGATAGCTGCCGCCTCGTCCGCTGCGCTTTATAAGGCGAAGTTCTTTTATATCTCTTGAGACTGTTGCCTGAGTAACATTGAAGCCTCGCTGTGCAAGCATCTCCTGCAAAGCTTCCTGAGTTTCGACCTTATTATCCTTTATTATCTCAAGTATTATATCCTGTCTTTTGTTTTTCATTTTTATCAAGTTCCTCACTTTATAGAGTGCATAAACTTTTTATTTAGCGAATTAAAAAAGCTCCCCGATGCCATATCGACAATATTTATAGTATTTTCAGAGCTTGTTATCTCTACTGACGAGCCTGCTCTTAATTTTATCGGGTCACATCCGTCAATGCTCACATACATATTTGTAACACGTTCAAAGCGGCTTTCAAATCTAAGCCGTCTTTCAGGTGAAAAAACCATTGGTCTGGTAAATAAAGAGTGCGGACATATAAGAGTCATTTCTATACATCTCATATCCGGCTCTATTATAGGACCTCCTGCCGACAGCGAGTATGCTGTTGAACCTGTCGGGGTACTGAATACTACCCCATCCGCACGGTATCTTCCCATAAGACTTTCATCGGCGTAGATCTCAAAGTCACAAATAGCCGCATATTCGGTCATCACCGATATATCGTTCAAAGCTTCATATATCACAGGCGCTTCATCAATACTGTTTATACGTGCTTTTAAAAGCATTCTCTTGCTTATAGTATACTCACCGCTTTTTATCTTTCCTATCTGTTCAAGCTGATCATATTCAAGAGCAGACATAAACCCGAGCCTTCCGGTATTTATACCGATAAGAAGCGTCTGTGTTCCTATAAGATGCTTTGCACATTTAAGTATAGTGCCGTCTCCGCCTATTGCTATAGCAAGATCAGACTCTGCTGCGACTGCATTAAAATCGCCGTATTTTATATATGGCTTATCCGAAAACTTTTTTTCAAAATGACTGTCGGCAAATACTTCTATATCATTTTTTCTCAGTATATCGCAAAGCTCTCTTGCACATTCAAGTGCATTTGGCTTTTTGAAATTAGGATATATCGCAGCTTTCATCCATTATCTTCCCTTCTTAAACTGTTCAAAGGCATTCCTTACCGTTTCTTTTACATCTATACAGGCTCTTTCTCCGGATTTATCTATAAACGCAAGATATTCTATATTGCCGCTTCCACCCTTTATCGGCGAATGAATTATCTCTTTTATAAAAAATCCTTCTGCGCTTACAGCAGCCGTAATATCAGTCAGTACACGTTCGTGTATCTTTTCATTTTTAACGACACCTTTTTTGCCTATATTCTTCCTGCCGGCTTCAAACTGCGGCTTTATAAGCAAAGCAGCACTTCCATTTTCTGACAAAAGTTCATATATCTTCGGAAGTATAAGCTTTAATGATATAAATGATACATCAACGGAAATAAAATCTATCGTTTTGTCAAGCATTTCCTTTGATATGTCTCTTATATCAGTTTTTTCCATGCAGCATACACGTTCATCTTCCCTGAGTTTCTCTGCGAGCTGTCCGTATCCCACATCTACCGCATATACATATGCCGCACCGTTTTCAAGCATACAATCAGTAAAACCTCCGGTAGATGCTCCTATATCCATACAGACCGTGCCTTTAAGGGATATGCCTGTATGCTCAATAAGCTTCCGAAGCTTCAGTCCGCCTCTGCCGACATACTCCATGATCTCTCCGCAAAGTTCTATTTCATCATCTTCCGAAACGTTTAAAGAAGGTTTTGTGCATATCTCTCCGCAAAGCTTTACCTTTCCCTCAGCTATCGCTTCCTTTGCTTTCTGACGGCTTGGAAATATACCTCTTTTTACAAGCTCAAGATCTA
>CADBQZ010000137.1 GCA_902796865.1 uncultured Ruminococcus sp.
ATAAATATTTCCCATCCTATGCTACTGAATGGTACTTGTAAAAGATATATAAGCGGTTGGCTTATCAAAAAGAATACGAATGTTTTAAATGCGGATTCAAGAGGCTTTTTACAGTTTGACATTATTATGACTGCAAATAATATCCACGCTTCAAAAAATATACCCATTCTTTCAAATGATGTATTTTCAAAGACGGGGACAACTAAGAATACTGAAGTTACTATAGCAGTGCCTACAGCAAAAAGTATCACATTAAGCCAGGTCATTTTTATTTCACCAAATAATTTTTTTATCATATTATTCTCCTATATAATTTTTTAAACTGTATTAGACAAGTATATAACGAGTATCATTCCGATAATATTAAGAGCAAACAAAGATATCAAAGCAATGTGCTTTTTGCGTTCATAGTAAATTGCAGCAATAAATTCTCTTATAAAGGCGTTGATCCAGAAATATCTTTTTGTTTTGCTTCCGATGCCTTCGGTTTTTATTCCCTGCGTGGAAGCTATCACTCCAGAACGGAAGACATGATAGTTTGTTGTCGAAAAAGCTATCTTTGGGTCGTCACTATCAAAGTGTTCATTTATGATCTTAACAGAGTTTTTCATATTTTCATATGTGCTCACAGAATCAGTTTCGGCAAGTATCCTGCTTTCTTCTATGCCTATACTCATAAGATAATTCTTTATTGCTTCTCCCTCTGATATTATTTCATCAGAGCCTTGTCCGCCGGTCGGCACAAAAATAATATCTTTTCCGGTCTTTTCTTTTTGTTTATTCGCAAACCATACCGCTCTGTCTGCACGTCCCTGTAAAAGCTTTGTAAGAGTACCATCTTTTTTAATCTGACAGCCAAGTATCAATATATAGTCTTTATTAAATGCGGGAACTCTTTTTGCGGCTTTTAGGCTCATAACTATACTTCCTATAAGTACACATTCAAGATATGTAATTACCATATAACTTATTGTAGTAAAGGCCATATATACATACAAGGCCAGATCACTTACCTCCATTATTCCTGATGATATCTTGTTCAGAAATTGTCCGCTTAAAGAGGGAAGGAAAGAACCAATACATATAAGCAGTCCTAAGGCGGTCCCAAGCAGATTTCTGAAAGTTCTGCCTTCTTTTATCAGGAGCTGTATATTGCTTATCGTTATAAGCAGAGATAAGATGAATGCAACAGGGAATGCAAAAAAATGTAAACGTTTCAACAGAAGATATGATAGAATGGATATTGTATATCAAACCGTTTCCTAATACTATATTTATGAGCATGAAAGTCTGGTCAAATAGCATCGGTATAAGGAAGATAATAGCTCCGAGCCGCCTGACGTTCCTGTATTGATACAGATTTTTTTTCTGTTCTTTTATCTGTTCTATGATAAGGAATACTATAATTGAAAGTAAATATATAAATACAGACAGTTGTATAACTTCACCGCCTGTACAGCTGCCAAGGAAATAACCATGTGTAACTATACCGCCGGTGTGAACATAAAACATATGTGAATAAGCAATGGTTGAATCCGGAAGCGAAACAGAAACAAATGCTTTTCCTCGTGAGATACCCTTTATGGTAAGGTAAAACTTGTTTCCATCAATGTGTTTATCTGTTATTTCTATTATTTCTTTGTCTTGTTCGATATTTATATCATAGTCGGATACTTGTCTTATAGGGTCGCTCAATATAATATGGCATTCATAAGTATCACCAAATATCAGGAGTACGACCGTACATATTGTGATAAGTATTGCTGCAAGTCCGCCGAAAAATATTTTTTTCATATTATTCTCCTTTGCAGATATAGAACGTTCCTTTTAACGGGAACGTTCCGGCTTTTATAGAGACAAATATTATATCTTTTATTTTTAGCTTATTTATTATTTGTTATCCTAATTTTTTTACGATCACCAATTTGTTCTTATTATCTGTATATTCATAAGATACACTATCCATATAATTTTTTACCATGTATATACCAAGTCCGCCTATTTTTCGCTCATCAGCTGAAAGGGTAACATCAGGATCGGGCTTTTTGAGCGGATCGAATGGCTTTCCGCTGTCGATAAATTCGATAGTCAATACATTGTCTTCTACGCCGCATCTTATGGTAGCATCGCCCTCATCGGGTGTATACGCATAGTGAGCAATATTTACGAATATTTCTTCGAGAGATATATCTACCTGCATATGAATTGCCATCGGACAATTGTTTTCTTCAAGTATTCCGTCGATGAATCCTGTTACTGTACTAAGATTATCTGTGGTAGCTTTTAATGTAATTTCCTGCATATTAAACATCCTTTCGTCCATAGTATGTAAATCCGAGCATCGTAAGGTCGTCAAACTGCGGTGCTTCTCCAACAAATTTATCTACTGATGATTTTACGTTTTTCAAAAGCTGTTCATTTGATACATCAGGTTCCTGATTAAGTGCATCGAGCATTCTGTCGGTTCCGTAAAGTTCATTATTAGCATCTGTAGCTTCAGGAACACCGTCTGTATAGACAAACAGTCTGTCCCCGGGATCGAGCTTGAATTCATGCTCTTGGTAGGCGTAACCTTCTATTGTACCTACGCAGAAAGAATGACGGTATTTTACAAGTTCAAACTTTCCATTTGCACGTTTTAATACAGGATGTTCATGACCTGCATTAATAGCATATCCCTTTCCGGTAGAAACTTCTATAACAGCCATCCATACAGTTACGAAGTGCATAGATGTATTGTTTATGCTTAACTGATTATTTACATGAGTTATTATTTTGGACGGGCTTATCTCGCCGGCCTGCGCTTTGAACTTTATGTGCGTCTTTGATATTGCCATGAATATAGATGCCGGGATACCTTTACCGGATACATCAGCTATAACAAGTGCAAGATGATCGTCGTCGATAAAGAAGAAATCGTAAAAGTCTCCGCCGACTTCTTTTGCAGGTGTCATTGAAGCAAAAATATCAAATTCTGTTCTGTCTGGGAAAGGTGGGAATATCGAAGGAAGCAAGCTTCCCTGTATCTGTGCAGCAACATTTAACTCTGCTTTATCATGTTCTTCTTTTGCTGTGATTTCCTTTAAATTGTCGATGTATTTATCGAGCTGTGTTACCATATAAGAATAGGATTTTGCAAGATTTCCTACTTCCGAACTGTCTTTTTCATAAATCGCACAGTAGGTGGTTATTTTAGTAGGATCCGGTTTTTCTTCGCTTTCTTTTACATAGTCGATAGCTATTTCAGAAAGGGTTTGTATCGGTATGGTAACGTTTTTTTCAAGATATATAAGAAGTATTATACCTGCAAGTATAAAAACATTTATAGTTCCTGCACAATGGAAGTAGATGTGATACCATATCGTTGTAAAGTCACCTGAGACTTCGCTCATTATTTTATATACTGAATAGCCTACGGTAAGTGTTGCGATGAAAGTGAATGCCATGAAGAATATTATCATTCGTTCATTTAAAGAAAACTTCTTTTTTGTAGTAAAGTAATTATATCCTATGATAAGCGGCATTCCGAGTATACAGCTAAAATCGAGATTATTGAAAAAAACAATAGAAGTTGATTTTGAAATAATATCTCCATATCCGAATAGGTGCATTACAAAGCCTAGCAGGAATGATGTTATAAGCATATCAACGAGCATTATTATAAGATACTTTATAACATGACGTGTATTGTCAAGCTTTGGAGTTTCAAAGTTACTGCGTTTAGTTATTACAGGAACAAACTTTTTTTTGAATTTTATGTTGAAACATAAGAAATACGGTATATAACCTATAAGAAATTGTATCGGAAAGCTTAAAAAATATATCTCCGGCTTTATACCAAACATTATGTCGGCGACCAGATTTGCTACTGCACAGCCGAGTACTCCGGGAATACCGTAGATAAGTCCGAAAAACGGACACAATGCTGTTGCTGGGCGTATCTCGGTTATAGATGTAAATGAATATGAATATCTGAATGGTACAGTCACGATAAAGAACACTGCGAAAGCAATAAGGAACTTAAACCATTTATTATCAGATATTTTCTTTTGGGCTGTATTCATATATTCTCATCCTTTCATTTTCCGTCATAATATATATGCTCGGAATCATTTATTTCCATAAGTATCGAGTTTTGATTCAGTTTTTCAAGAGTCTCGTCCATGATATTTTTGAGCTGTTCTTCTGATATATCATACAGTTCATAAACTAATGTGTCTTCATTAGTAATATTATTTTTTTCATCTGCCCATGCCCCCTTGACATCATACTGGGTATAGCCGCCTGTATATTTTATACATATGTTATTTACTATATCTTTGGCTTTATCCAAAGGAATAAGCTGAGAATAGGTATCTTTATCATTTGTACCTATATATAGAGTATATTTGGTGGTTTTTTCTATATCTTCACCCAGAAATTTATCACTGTCGTTGTTTTTTGGTGTATAAAATATATATACAGAAAGGCATATAACAGCGACAAGATTAATAACAGATATTACCACAAATATACAGGTCAAAAGATTAGGATTATTTTTCTTTTTTTCCAATTTTTATTCTCCTTTTTACCGGAAGTATGAATATACATACAAGGAATGCTACTCCCATTATTGATAAAACGGAAGCAATGGTGCTGTTTGAAAGGTGAAGATCATAATGTACGCAAATGTGTGTTCCTATAAATACAATTGTACTTATGATAAAGAAAAACGGTACGGCTTTTTGCGGTATTTTTTTTATCATTTTTGATCTTGCGGGGCGAGGAACTCTTAAAGAAAGCATTATGCTGTCGGATCTTGCCAGAATAAAAATCGGAAGTCCCAAGCAGATTGAGAACAAAAAGTTATTCATCAATACCATCTTGCCTATTGATGGGATCCATATTCCGAAAAACAGGTCGAGACCGAACACGAGGATCCATGATACAGCAAGCGAACCTACCAGTGAGCACCAAGCATAAAGCAGTATCCCTTTCCATGTTTTGGTATGCGGCTTTTTATTATACAAAGCGTACCACATACGGTATGGGATATATGCGGCAAGGAAGTTGCCGGCAGCGCCAAGCAGCGTTTTTAAGTCAAACGTTCCGAAAAGATCGGCGATCGTGTTTCCCAGAGCACAGGCGGCGGCTCCTATACGACCGAATAATAATCCTGAAACGGTCGGGATAGAGTTTGCTGGACGTACTTCTGTATATCCTGGAACAAGCGTCATGACCTTAAAGAGCACACCGAGTATTGCAAATGGGATAAAGCAAAGAAGAAATCTTAACACATTCTTTTTGAACCGTGACACGGTTTTTCTTTTTTTAATTGCTGATCCGGATATAGGTGAGGAATCAGATGCAAGAGCAGGCGTTTCATCAGATTTGTTCTGGGATTCTTCGTGTGCTTCTTTTGATGATATATCTTTTTTCTTATAAAAAAATTTTTCTATCAGATGTGAGCCGGCTACGAATGCACCAAGCGCTATAATTACAGAACCGATTGCAGTACCAAGTGAAAATGGCTCGGTATGTCCTTCAGCATTTGGTATAAGCAAAGCAAGTGCGAAAGTCACTATAGGCTCGGTAGATGCAATAACGGTAACGCTTAAAGCATCAGCATATCTTTCTGCATACATAAGCATGATGTAGGCATATGATTTTGAGAATATAGCAAGTATAAAGATAGATGACAACATTCTGTCTGACCATTCTACATGAGCAAATGTCATTGGGTCTTCTATTACCCATAATATAAATCCTATAATTGCTGAAAAGGCTATTTGCAGGACACTAAGTATCAAAGGATCGGAATCTTTGCAGAAATCAGTTGCGACTATCGTATAAATGGACATAAGTATGCAGGCACCGAGCATGAATAATGTTCCGACAATATCGGTCCCTTCAAAATACACCATTTCTCCGTTCGTAAAGAATCCGCCGTGCGAAAACAGAATGCCTATGATTATGATAATGATACCCAAAAGGTTGTCTTTACTTGGCTTTTTCTTGAAGAAAAAAAGTATCAAAGGAACAAAAACGATATTCAAAGATGCCATAAAGCTTGCCTGAGATGATGATATGTATTTGAGTCCGACTTTTTCCATAAGCATATTTCCTGCTATCAGCACTGAAAGTATGCCTGACCGTATGAGTGTCTGGCGGTCGAGAGAACGGAGACGTCGGAAAAATACAAGAAGAAGTATTATCGCTGCTATGCCGGATGTAAGTGTAAGATAGCCAAAGTCAGAAAGACTGCTTGGTATATCTTTTATAAAAATATACGATGATGCCCAGCATAAGGTTATAGACAGTAAGATTATATTCGATTCTTTTTTTCTCATAGTTACTCCACGTTAATTATATTAATAGTTTTGGACATCTCAGAATATGATATACAGCTATAAGGCGTAAGCTTTTTGCAATACAGTTTTCGTATGTTTTTCATTTTCAATTATTCCTTTCATTTTATATAGATGATATGCCTTATCTTTTATCATATCATCTATTGACAGTAGCGCCTGACAAAAAACTGATGGTGCATCTGATGCACTATTTTTGTGCGGTGTTACTTATAGTTATTATATCATGTTTTATACTATTTGTCTACTATATAAAAAGAAAAAAGAAAAAATGGACGAAAATCAAATAATTTAATGCTTTTTTAGACTTTTTAGAAAAAGAAATGCTCTCCCCAAAAGGGAGAGCATTCGTTTTTTATCCGCCTATAAGCCATTTATACATTCCTTCATACTGCAATGCAGAACTGTTCCATGAAAAATCAGACTCCATGCCACGCTTGATTATCTTGTTCCAGTTATCTCTGTGGTCAAAATAAACAGACTTTGCATAGTTTATGACATTTAGCATATCATCAGCATTATAGTTAGTGAAAGAGAATCCTGTTCCATAGTTTTCAAATTCATTATACGGAACAACAGTGTCTTTAAGACCACCGGTCTCTCTTACTATAGGTACAGTACCGTATCTCAAAGAGATTATCTGTGTGAGTCCGCAAGGCTCAAAACGTGACGGTACGAGCATAGCGTCAGAAGCTGCATAGATCCTGTGTGCACGTTCATCAGAAAAGTAGATGTTTGCAGAAACACGATCCGGATACTTCCATTGGAAATGTTTAAAGACGTTCTCGTATCTTGCTTCACCGGTGCCGAGTACGATGAATTGAGTGAATTCATCGGCAATACGTTCGATCATGTTATTTACAAGATCAAGACCTTTCTGGTCGGTAAGCCTTGATATTATCGAGATCATGAATTTGTTTTCATCCTGCGGAAGCCCCAGTTCTTCCTGAAGCTTTAGCTTGTTTGCAGCCTTTTTCTTCGTAAAGTTTCTGATAGAATATTTATCAAATATCTTATTGTCCTTTGAAGGATCATAAACTTCGTAGTCGATACCGTTTAATATACCTCTGAGCAGCAGATGCTTTGCACGGAGAAGACCGTCAAGCCCTTCACCGTAATAAGGCGTCTGTATCTCATAGGCATAGGTATTGCTGACAGTTGTGATATAATCAGCGTAAACAAGTCCGCCTTTGAGCATATTTGCGTCTTTTTTAAATTCAAGTTTATCGGGAGTAAAGATGTAATCCGGAAGATTGGTGAACTTCTTGAAAGTCTTTATATCCCAGATGCCCTGGAATTTAAGGTTGTGGATAGTCATTATCGTTTTAGTGCCCCAGTAGAACGGATTATCCTTGTAAAGTGTTTTGAGGAATACAGGGATAAGTCCTGTCTGCCAGTCATGGCAGTGGATTATATCCGGCTTGAAGTCGATGACAGGCATTATGGCAAGAACTGCCTTTGAAAAGAATGCAAACTTTTCAATGTCATAGAGAGTAGAACCGTATGGTGATTCGTTTTTGAAGTAATCCTCATTGTCAACGAAATAATAGGTTATACCTTCGTATTCATACTGCATGATGCCGACATGAGCCTGGAAATCCATTTGTCCCATATCCATATAGAAATGGTGGACGTATTTGAAGTCACATCTGTATTCCCAGGGAATGCAGGTATAACTTGGGATAATGACCCTCACATCAAATTCATCTTTGTTAAACATTTTAGGAAGCGCACCGACAACATCGGCGAGTCCGCCGGTCTTGATGAAAGGAACGCATTCGGATGCTGCGAATAAAATTTTTCTCATAGATTTAAAACTCCTCCTCTTATTTATATATATGAGGCTACATCTATATTATAATATCTTTTTATTTTTCAGTCAATACCTTATAAAAAATGTTTTTAAGTTTTTTTAAATTTTGTGAAAATACAACAATAAAAATGCCGAAATTTTTCAATACTGTCAAAAAAGAGAAAAATCGAGCCGAAAATCAGCAAAAATATATAGACAAAAAAGCCTGTTCGTTCTCTGGAAAAAGACTGCGGCAAAAATTGATGATGCCTTGTAAACGACGCAGATATGTGGGTTATAAGCGGTTTTAGCAGATGGATAATGCCAATCGTAACACCGATTTTCATGGCTTTGACTATTGATAATAAATAATATTTATTTTATGTTATTTTTGATATAATTATTATAAAGGACAATAAAGTTGTTGACATTTTTATATATAAATGTTATAATAACAATGAATAATGTTTGAAGAGCGGTATAAAGGCGCTGTTTTATGGCTTAAGGCTATAAGAAGCCGGCTGTCATTAACGTCTTTTATCGATCAATATTATATTGTAAGTATATGGAGAATATCATGGACGATATGGAAAAACTCAAGCAGAGGATCTCTGAACTTGAAATGGAAAACAAGAAATATAAAAGAGAGCTTTCGAGACTTAGAATGGATATGAATATGCTTTCTAAGCTCAACGATCAGGCTATCCTTTTGAAAAATTTCAATGAGAAGGAAAAGTATAAGCAGAATTTTTATAATGATATGATACTTACTCATTCGGCAGGTATCTTTATACTTTTTGATGATAAATTCGGCTTGCTTATGACTACACATCATGATGAGGCAAAATATAAGAGCCTTGATGATATTTTCAGGGGACATATGCGTCCTGAATGGATAAACCAGCTTCATATAAATTGTAAGCAGGCGCTTGACAACAAAGAAAATGTTAATTTTACTGAAAAGATCAAATTTGACGGTGAAGATACGGAAAAAGTCTATGATATAAATATAACTCCTGTTAAAAATGGTATAACAGGAAATCTTTGCGGTGTAATGGTACTCAACGAGATCACTGACGTTGTAAAGGCAAAGGAACGTGCGGAAGCTGCGAACAAGGCAAAGAGCAACTTCCTTGCGAATATGTCACATGAGCTTAGAACGCCTATGAATGCGATAGTCGGAATGACCGAAATGATAATCCGTGAAGCGGACGATAAAACTATTGAAAAATATGCTTATGATATAAAAAGTGCCGGAAATACTCTTCTTTCGATCATAAATGACCTTCTTGATCTCCAGAAGATAGAGTCCGGTACTATGGAGATAAATATTGCTGATTACGAATTTGGCTCTGTTCTCAATGATATAATGAATATGACAAGTAAGAAAGCAAGAAACAAAGGACTTGAATTCTGTCTACAGGCGGCAAGAGACATACCAGGTAAATTAAGAGGCGATGATGTCAAGATAAAGCAGGTCGTTACCAACCTTGTTAATAATGCTATAAAGTATACCGAAAGCGGAAAGGTAACTGTTGCTGTCAACTTTGAACATGATACAAGTACTCTCAGGATAGATGTAATAGATACGGGTGTCGGAATAACGCCGGAAGAACAGAAGAAGATCTTCAAGAGCTTTATGCGTTTAGAGGAAAGCAAGAACAGAAGCATAGAGGGAATGGGGCTTGGACTTAATATCTCAAAGCAGCTTATGGCGTTAATGCACGGAAGGATAGAGTTCGAGAGTGAATACGGAAAAGGTTCGACATTTACTATATTTGTACCTCAGGAAGTAGTTGACGAAAATCCTGTTGGAAGCTTCCTTGAAGAAACTGAATATAAGCCGCTTCGTCCGGACGATCATGAAGTATCATTTAAAGCGCCGGAGGCTAAGATACTTATTGTAGATGATAATGAACTGAATCTTGAGGTAATAACAGCTATACTCGGCGATACAGAGATGCAGATGACAACAGCTATGTCCGGTCCGGAATGTCTCGAAACACTTCGCAAAGAAAGATTCGATATGATATTCTTGGATCAGATGATGCCGGGAATGAGCGGTATAGATACGCTAAAAAG
>CADBQZ010000138.1 GCA_902796865.1 uncultured Ruminococcus sp.
GCAAAAGAGCGCATGACTATATGGTAAGGCTCCTTATAGCCGGCGTTGACAAGCATAAGATAACCTGCTGCGGAAGCGAGACAGATACGGTGAAATATCTCCGTCCCGAGCTTATCGACAAGATAATGATAATGTATGATCTTTTCAATACTGAATCGCTGAACAGCATAAAAAATCAGCTCAAAGCGCTCGGCAGCAAGGAGGAAACAGCATGAGTATTGTTATAGAAGAACTTTTTCCGGAAATGTGCAGTCTTTTCGGCGACGGCGGAAATATGCGCTATTTAAAGCTATGCCTTCCCGAAGCTGAATACAAAACAACAAAACTCAATGATAAGCCCTATTTTGTCGATAACGATGTTGATATGATATATATGGGACCTATGACAGAGCATACACAAGTACTCGTTATCGAAAGACTGAGACCGTATAAAGACAGGATAGAGGAGCTTATCCAGAAAGGCACTGTATTCTTAATGACCGGAAATGCACACGAAGTATTCGGTAAAAGCATAACCGATACCGACGGCACAGTCACAGAATGCTTAGGGATAAACGACTTTCACGCAAAACGCAATATGCTAAAGCGTTTCAGCGGTCTTGTGCTGGGCACCTATGAAGATATAGAGATCGCCGCTTTCCGTGCGCAGTTTACAGAGGGCTTTATAGGAGAAGGGCTCGAACCTTTTGTTAAAATGACAAAGGGAGTCCCCATGAACAGCGACAAAAAACAGTTTTTTGAAGGATATGTAAGAAATAACTTTTTCGGCACATATCTTTTAGGTCCGCTTCTCATATTGAATCCCTATTTTACAGAGAAACTCATAGTAAAGCTTTGCGGAAAAAAGAGAACTCTTGCGTATGAGACTGAAGTTGTAAGAGCATATCAGGCAAGGCTTGAAGATTTCAAAGACAGCAGAGTAGGCATACACTAAAACAAAAAATAACAGCTTTCGGACGTAATATCGTGTAAATATCGGCGTTTTGAAAGCTGTTATAATTTTCTTGTGATTTTTTCTAAAAAACCGCTTGACAAGTGAATGGATTTTTGATATAATATTCATAGTTAATAAAAACTACTTCAATGTTTATATATTATTGATCCGGTGAGACACATGAGATATTCAAAGCAGCGTGAGCTTATTTTAAATGCTGTCATAAACAACCCTGTACATCCAACAGCCGAATATATTTACGAGCTGCTGAAAACAGATAACGAAGGGCTGAGCCTTGGAACAGTTTACAGAAACCTTAATGCAATGGTCGAAAACGATATGCTTAAAAGGATAAGCGTACCTAATGGCTCTGACAGATATGATGCTGCGCTTTCTACGCATCAGCATCTTATATGCCGAAAATGTGGAAAAGTCACCGACATATATGTATCGGAGCTTGAAGGGATACACAATAAGATACTTAACAAGACCGGCTTCGATATAAACTGCAGTACTCTTGCTTTTGAAGGGCTTTGCAGTGACTGCAGATCAAAATAGAAAAACCTCTCTCTTTTTTAGATACAGTTGAAATACGGTATCTTCATTGTTTTTTCTTTCTCTATACCACACAAGTAAAAGGACATTTCGGTACTCGGAATGTCCTTTTACTTTGCCTTGTTATACATCGTGCATATACTTTCAACTATTTATATGTAAATTTAGTAGAAATTATCATGTTATATTGACAAAAGCTATTTTATATGTTACAATGTTTACATAAGCTAAAGTGATATCTTAATTTTTTGATATATCACGCATCCAAAGAATATAAAACTAACATTTGATTTCTAATCATTTCTCCTTAATAATGCGGATCTCCGGCACAGCGTTATAACAAACTGTGCCGGAGATTTTTGGTTTTGATTCAGCTGTAAAGTATCTCCGAAAGCATTATCTCATACTTTGAAAATTTTCCGCTTTCAGACAAAAGCTCATGTGTTTCAAGCCTTTTGCTGTACTTTCCGGTTGCTGCCGGAAGTTTTACACTTACAGTCCGTGTATTGTCTGCTCCTTCCGAGAAAACTATAGTCCCGCCGTATCTTTTGCAGAATCTCTCGATCATTAAAAGCTCCACGTTTGACTTTTCACCTTTGTGAAGCGGTTCTTCCTTTGAGTATTTTCCACGTTGGTCATCAGTCCCCATCTGTTCGGCGGATATGCTTACTATCGCATCATCTCCCGATCTCGTGACTGAAATACTTATAAAATTATTCTCCGGGTCATTGTCATTTGCTGCAATAAGTAATGCAGAAAAAAACATTTTCAAACGCTCCGGCTCGCACTTTATAAATATATCCTTTTCAGTATCAAGCTCTATCATCATTTTTCTTTTAAAAAGTTTTTTTACAGACAAAACAAATTCTTCTGCTGCTTCCGAAAGATCTATATCCGGAATTTGTTCGCCGGTAAGGTCATTATCATAAGTATATTTTACAAGTTCATTCATACATACAGAATCACGAAGAAGCTTGCAGCAGTTTCCTGAAACTGTATCTGCAAACTGCCTTATATCCTCATCATCTCTGTCGCCCAGAAGATTTATTATCGCTTCGTTCGAGTTGATTATGCCTGATACATAGCTTCTCATAGCACCTGCACGGTTTTCAGCAAACTTTCTTATATCTTTCTTGCCCAGAAATGAATGCAGTATATCATCAGCGTCAGTCTGTATAACATAAATATCATCATTTTCCGACTCTTCCTGATAATGTATCACTTTGAATTCAACATCCATGCCTCCGATATTTGAGATATAATTTCCGCTCGCAAGAGGTTTTTCATAGTCCTCAAAAATTTCCGAACAATTTTCAGAAAGAAAAATAAGAAGCTTTCCGGCGTTTTTGTTCCTTTCCAGTATGTTGAACTCCATATCAGTTATCACAACACTGTCCGATGAATATTCAAATAATTTTTTGATAGTTTTCATTATTCCCCTTCTTTCTTTAGGAAATTATCTTATTTAATACAATGCCACACAAATATAGTGCATCAGATATGCTGACTTTATTATACTACAGATTAAAATAAAAATCAATAGAACATATCGGATTTTGCCGAATTATGCCGCAAAGAGCAGATAAAAAAATAATTTATGTTATTATATATCGATTTGTACCTGTGTTTTTGTGCGTTTTTAGTAAGCGGTATGATTTTTTTTTGAAATTTCAGTTATTTTTTTGTCAAAGTACTTGAAATTATTCTTGTTTTGGTGTAAAATATAAATATCAGGCAATTATAAAATTGCTAAAATATTAGGAGGTAATTTCCAATGTCAGTAAAAGTTGCTATTAATGGTTTTGGCCGTATAGGCCGTCTCGCATTCAGACAGATGTTCGGTGCAGAAGGTTAC
>CADBQZ010000139.1 GCA_902796865.1 uncultured Ruminococcus sp.
AGCGGTTTGTAAGTATCCTGCCGTCTGGAAGCCAAAGCGTGTCCGATGCTTTTTCTTCTGCAAGACCAACACCACGCTTTTTAGGTCTTAAATATTTTGGATTGCGTCTTATCTTGTACTGTTTCCCGTGACAAAGGAACTCTAGTTCTGTAAATGTTTCCGTATCGTTTGCGGCATATTTGCATCTGAACATTTCTCCACGGTCTCTGAATTCTCCGCTTCCGCTTCCGAAAAGAGAGTAGGTGAGTGCATCGAAAATAGTAGTCTTTCCTGAGCCGGTATCACCTGTGATAAGATAGATACCGCTTTTACCGAGAAGAGTAAGGTCTATGACTGTTTTTTCCGTATACGAACCGAATGCAGAAACAGTAAGTTTTAAAGGTGTCATTGTTCCTCCTCCATTATTTCGGTTATTGTTTGTACTATGATATCATGCTGTTTTTCGTTTATGGGTTTACCGTACATTTCATTAAAAAACTGTTCCACTATCGTCAAAGGTTCAATGCTTATTGGCTCATTAGTTATTGATTCGGTATCAATAGTTTTTGAAAGATTCTCAAAGCTTATCCCCATTATATTTTTATATACCGAGCGCAGTTTCGCCATAGCATCAGGTTCGGGTATATCGTCAGTAAGAACAGCATATATATAGTCGTTTGTATTAAGTTTATTGTAGTATTCGGGCGACATAAGCTCGTTGTATAGTCCTTTGATTTCGATCATATCATGAATTGGCCGTAAGGGGAGGAGAGTTATATCAATCTCACCTTTTTCTTTTATATCTATGATAGGAACAGATTTACGGCTTTTTACTTCCGAAGAAGAGTATTTTAGTATAGAACCGCTGTATCGTATTTTATCAGTTATTTTCTGCGGGCGGTGTATATGTCCAAGTGCAGTATAGTCAAATGCGGAAAAAATTTCTGCATCTATATTATCAAGTCCGCCTACCGGCATTATTTCTGAGCCTGCGGTCTGTGCGCCTGTTACAAACTGATGAGCGATAAGTATATTGCGTTCGTTTTTATTTAAAGATATTTTTGAAATGATAGTTTTTATTGCATCATTTATATCCTGTATCTCTGCATCAGGATAAAGATGCTTTACTTCTATTATTTTTACAAAGGGGAGCATATAGAAATTGATTTTTCCATATTCATCATTAAGCTCAACTTTTTTTATGCTTTCACTAAGTCTTTTTGATATGTAAACATGACTTTTTTCCATTAGTTCACTTGCAAAGGAAAGTCTTTCCGGACTGTCATGATTTCCGCTAATTATAAGTATATCTGAAACCGTATCTGAAAGATCTGTCAAAAATCTGTCAAATAATATGACAGCTTCTGATGACGGAAGACTTTTGTCATACACATCGCCTGCTATAAGTACGGTGTCGATCTTATTGTTTTTTGATATTTCTATGATCTGTTTTAAGATATATTCCTGGTCTTCTATCATCGAAAAACCGTTTACATTTTTCCCTAAATGCAGATCTCCCAGATGCAGTATTTTCAATGCTTTCGCCTCCGTAGCTTAACGCTTTATCATCTTACATTATTATACAAAAAAAACGTTTAAAAGTCAATATAGCAAAAAACAGGTACTGTAAAAAAACAGTACCTGAGATCAATATTATTTTTAGTCTTCAAAAAGCGGAGTAGAAAGATATCTGTCGCCTGTATCCGGGAGTATGACAACGATATTTTTGTCTTCATTTTCAGGACGCTTTGCGATTTCTATCGCTGCATAAAGTGCTGCACCTGATGATATACCTACAAGAATACCTTCGGCTCTTCCGAAAACTTTTCCAAGCTCGAATGCGTCTTCGTTTGTAACGGGGAAAACTTCGTCATAAACGGTAGTATCAAGTACATCCGGAACAAATCCGGCGCCTATTCCCTGTATCTTATGTGGTCCTGCAACGCCTTCTGAAAGAACCGGAGAAGATGCAGGCTCTACTGCAACTACTTTAACATCAGCATTTTTTGTCTTCAGGAAACGTCCTACACCTGTAAGAGTTCCGCCGGTGCCGACACCTGCAACGAATATGTCAACATTTCCGTCAGTATCCTCAAATATTTCAGGACCTGTAGTTTCAAAATGAGCATGAGCATTAGCAGGATTTGAAAACTGTGAAGGTATAAAGCTGTTTGGTATATCTTTAGCAAGTTCCTCTGCTTTTTCGATAGCTCCCTTCATGCCTTTTGAACCTTCTGATAAAACAAGTTCTGCACCGTAAGCTTTCATTATCTGACGGCGTTCTACAGACATTGTTTCCGGCATTACGATTATTATGCGATAGCCTCTTGCTGTAGCAACTGATGCAAGACCGATACCGGTATTTCCGCTTGTAGGTTCGATTATAACAGAATCGGGCTTTAATTTACCTGAACGTTCTGCATCGTCTATCATAGCCTTTGCGATACGGTCTTTTACGGAGCCTGCCGGATTAAGATATTCAAGCTTTGCAAGAAGTTTTGCTTTAAGCCCATATTTCTTTTCGATTTTTGTAAGCTCCATGATAGGTGTTTTGCCGATAAGCTGATCGGCAGATGTGTAAATAGATGACATAAAAATCCTTCCTTTCATTTATATAGGAACTATATATTATTCATAGAATACCTATAGATTAGGTTGGTTTTAGTATAGCACATATTTTTATGAATGTCAATATATTTTTTTGAATTTCCTATAGGTAATACCTATAACTGATTACGAGGCTTTAAATGCGGTAACTATATGATTTTCAGGCTTTTTTATTAAGGCATTTATTCGTTACTTTTATGAGCTTTTTGATGTTTATAGGCTTATCTGTAAAGCAGGTTATGCCCGAAGTTTCAAATTCATTTTTTGCTTCTTCAGAAGTGTCACCGGTTATAGCGATAACGGGTACATTTTTGTAATATTCGTCTTCAAATGCACGAAGATTTCGGGTGAATTCTGCACCATTCATTTCCGGCATAACGTAATCAGTAAAAATAAGATCATATTTCTTTTCTGCTGCCATTTCAAGAGCTTCCATGCCGTTTGAAACTGTATCAGCCTCTGCGCCGAGCATTTCAAATATTTCTTTTTCTATCTCGAGATTGAGTTCAGTATCATCGACCAGAAGGATGTTCATTCCATCCAAGTCTATTTCGGGAAGTTCATTTTCCGGTATTTCGTCGGGGGCGACCTTATGCTGATTTATTGTAAAGAAAAATTCACTGCCTTTTCCGTAATCGCTTTTAACTTCAAGTCTTCCGCCCATAAGCGAAATAAGATCGGCAGAAATGGAAAGTCCTAATCCGGTTCCTTCTTTGCCATGGTTTTCTTTTAAATTAAGCTGTGAAAAAGCCTTGAAAAGTTTTGCAAGATCTTCAGGCTTTATGCCTTGTCCGGTATCAATAACTGAAAATTTGAGAAGATATCCGTTTTTCTTTTCGCTTACAAGTTTAACTTTCAGAGTGATCTTGCCTTCATCGGTAAACTTTACGGAATTGTTCATGAGATTGATAACGACCTGACGCATTCTTACAGCATCGCCCTTTACAAGGGTCGGTATCTTATTATCAACAACATAATCAAGTTTTATAGGTTTTGTTCCGAT
>CADBQZ010000140.1 GCA_902796865.1 uncultured Ruminococcus sp.
AGTATCTGTGCCGACGCACCGTTAGGAAGTTTTATATCAAAGTAAAGTACGCTGTATCCCAGACATACTACAATAGCTATCGCAAGAGCAAGTACACCTTCTATAGCAACAGCCTTTTTTCTTGAAAATTTAAATTTATCTATCATACTTGAAACTATAGCTTCAAATATCGAGACTGCACTCGTTACCGCTGCAAACAATATCATTGCAAAGAATAAAGCGCCTACGACCTGCCCGAACGTTCCCATAGAAACAAATATCTTAGGAAGCGAAACGAACATCAGTGAAGGACCGGATGACATACCCTCCATACCCATGAAAACATATACAGCAGGTATTATCATTACTCCTGCAAGGAATGCTACAACTGTATCGAATATCTCTATCTGATTTATCGAACGTGAAAGGTTCTCTTTACGCTTCACATAAGAACCATATGTTATCATTATACCCATAGCAACGCTAAGACTATAGAAAAGCTGTCCCATAGCATCCATTACTATGTAGAAAAATTTCTTGACAGTAATACCTTCAAAACTCGGTATCAGATATGTCTTCAACCCCTGTAGACCTGTTACTTTCTTGCCTGTCTCATTATCCTCACCTGTAAGAGTAAGAGAAAATATTGCTATACCAATAACAAGTACCAGCAAAAGCGGCATCAGTATCTTTGAGGATTTCTCTATACCACCGTTTACACCCATGAAAATAATAACTGCACAGACTGCTAAGAATATCACGAGCATTATTATAGGATCAGCTTTTTCGGAAATGAAAGATGTAAAGTACCCGTCCGCAGCCGCTTCTTCACCATGTCCTGTGACAAAAACTATGAAATATTTTAGAACCCAACCGCCTATAACGCAGTAATACGGCATTATCATAAATGGTACGACACTGCCCATTACTCCTAGCCACTGCCAGCCATTTTTAAGCTTGCTGTATGCTGTAAGCGGACTTTGCTTCGTTTTTCTTCCTATCGCTATCTCTGTGGTAAGAAGCGTAAAACCGAATGTTAATGCAAGAACGATATATATAACAAGGAAAAGTCCTCCACCGTCTCTCGCCGCAAGATATGGGAATCTCCACATATTTCCCAGACCGACTGCACTTCCGGCTGCTGCAAGAACGAATCCCAGTGAGCCGGTAAATGAATTTCTTTTTTCTTTGATCGCTGACATTTTTATAAATACCTCCATTTGTCTTGAAATTATGACAACATACAATTTTAATTATACCACAACTGTTGCATATATTCAATGGACATACTTTATAAATAGTGGCATTATTTTTCCATGTCAGCGGCTATATTTATATTCCGGTCTATTATATCCTGAATTGTTATCGAATCAAGAAATCCTGTGATAGTATTATAAAGCCCTTTCCATACCGGGAGAGTATCGCACTCATCACGGCGCTCACACTGTACAGGATCACATTCAAGACAGGCCACCGGAGCAAGATTGCCTTCTGTAAGCCTTAATATTTCTCCTACCGTACATTTTGCAGGATCTGCTGCAAGCTTATATCCTCCCTGAGAACCTCTGTTTGTCTGCAAAAGTCCGTTTATATTAAGTATCGGTATGATCTGTTCAAGATATTTTTTTGAAATATTCTGATTCTGCGCTATCTCACGAAGAGCTGTGAATCCGTCATCACGGCGTTTTGCAAGCTCTATCACCATACGAAGCGCATATCTTCCTTTTGTAGATATTTTCATGCTTTCACCTCTGTTTTACATTAAAAATAATGTGATTTCTTTTTATACTATAATAACATATATTTAATAGGTTTTCAAGCCCTTAATTTTAATTTTTCAACTTTACTCCCCTCATTTGTCGTATTGTACAAATCAATTAGCGGTGTGCAACTTTAATGTTTACATTTCACAAATCGGTAATTTAATATTTTGTTTATATTGACATTTATCAGATAATAGTGTATTATAATATATAGAAAGGTTAGGTTAAGCTAACCTACGAAGAATACGATAAATACTGCCGATAACACATCGGAAGACATTCACAGGAGGGATCTTTATGCCGCTTATATATGCACAAACAGGCTCACCGGTCATCATCAAAAAGGTCGGCGGAAATACTGAAACAAAAAAATTCCTTGAAAAACTAGGCTTTGTTACAGGCAGCACTGTTACTGTTGTAAACGAGGTTCAAGGAAATATAATAGTTAATGTCAAAGATTCAAGAGTAGCAGTCTCAAAAGAGGTTGCCGGAAAGATCATCGTGTAAAGGAGAAATAAAATATGACGCTCAGAGATGCAGCTGTAGGACAGTCTGTCAAAGTCGTAAAACTCACAGGTGAGGGCGCTGTAAAGCGCAGGATAATGGATATGGGTATCACCAAAGGTGCCGAAATAAGCATCAGAAAAGTCGCACCGCTCGGAGATCCGATAGAAGTGACCGTAAGAGGATATGAGCTTTCGCTCAGAAAAGCTGATGCAGAGATGATCGAGGTACAGTAAGACTAATAGTCTTGCTTTACTTTGAGATATAAGGTTAGCAAATGCTAATATCAAAGCAGTTAAAGAAAGGAAAGAAAAGATATGTCATTAACAATTGCGCTTGCAGGCAATCCGAATACCGGAAAGACTACCCTGTTCAATGCGCTGACAGGATCAAATCAATTTGTTGGAAACTGGCCGGGTGTTACCGTCGAGAAAAAAGAGGGTAAGCTTAAAGGTCACAAGGAAGTAACCATAACAGACCTTCCGGGTGTATATTCGCTTTCACCTTATACACTGGAAGAAGTCGTAGCAAGAAATTATCTTGTAAACGAGCACCCCGATGCTATACTTAATATAATAGACGGTACTAACCTTGAGAGAAATCTATATCTTACCACACAGCTTATCGAACTCGGTATACCGGTAGTCTGCGCCGTAAATATGATGGACGTAGTAAGCAAGAGCGGTGATAAGATAAATATCTCACAGCTCGCAAAAGAACTCGGATGTATCGTTACAGAAATATCTGCTCTTAAAGGAAACGGCATCGAAGAAGCAGCGGAAAAAGCAATAGAAGCTGCACGAAAAGGCAATGCTTCTTCTGTAAATTACAAATTTACAGAATGTGTTGAGAATGCTGTAAATGAGATACAGGAAAAAGCCGTAAACGACGATGTTCCGAAAGAACAGAAACGCTGGTACGCAATAAAGCTTTTTGAACGTGATGAAAAGGTAACAGAGCTTCCTGGTGTAAACAAGGATGCGATCGCAGATATTGAAAATATCATTGTTGCCTGTGAAGAAGAACTTGATGACGACAGTGAAAGTATCATAACCAATGAACGTTATACATATATTGGAAATATAATAAGCGGTTGTCTCAAAAAGAAAAACAAAGGCGCTACTGTATCAGATAAGGTAGACAAAGTAGTTACAAACAGGATATTCGGACTTCCGATATTCGCCGCTATAATGTTTCTTGTATATTATATATCAATGGTAACAGTCGGAGCATCAGCTACCGACTGGGCAAATGACGGACTATTTGGTGACGGTTGGCATCTTTTGGGTATCGGTTCATCTGAAACTGAAGAAGCTGAGGAAGAATACGGTGATACTGATGCGATAATCGCCGGTTTCCTTGCTAAAGCAGCTGAAGACGGACATAATACCGAAGCCGCAGAGGCCGCTATAGACACAGAGGCTGAAGATTTCGATGCAGCAAACGCAGCAAATGAGATAAACACGCTTCTTGCAAAATATCCGGATAAAGATACAGAATTTGGTTACGATCTTGAAGACGAAGAAACACTTGAAGTAACACATGAAACAGGAACTGTAGCCGATGTTCCGGAATGTGTCGATGCCTTTGTTAAATATGAAGGCGGTGTAGACCCTGCAAGCTACGGTGTATGGGTACCGGGTATACCTTCTCTTATTGAAGACGGACTCGATGCAATCGAATGTGCAGAATGGTTAAAGGGTCTTATCCTTGACGGTATAGTTGCCGGTGTTGGTGCAGTACTCGGATTCGTTCCTCAGATGTTAGTACTCTTTATTCTTTTAGCAATACTTGAATCATGCGGATACATGGCAAGAATAGCATTCGTACTTGACAGAGTATTCAGAAAATTCGGTCTTTCAGGAAAGTCTTTCATACCTATGCTTGTCGGCATGGGCTGCGGTGTACCAGGTATCATGGCAAGCCGTACCATTGAAAATGAGCGTGACAGGCGTATGACTATCATGACTACTACATTTATCCCGTGCGGTGCTAAAGTACCTTTTATAGCAATGATCGCAGGTGCAATATTCGGCGGTTCGGCATGGGTAGCAACAAGTGCATATTTTATAGGAGTTGCAGCAATAATCGTTTCAGGTGTAATGCTCAAGAAAACAAAGATGTTTGCCGGTGACCCTGCACCGTTTGTTATGGAGCTTCCGGCATATCATCTCCCGACCGTTTCAAATGTTCTCCGTTCAATGTGGGAAAGAGGCTGGTCATTCATAAAGAAAGCCGGAACTATCATACTTCTTTCTACGATATTTGTATGGTTCACAAGCAGATTTGGCTGGGCAGATGACGGATTCAGAATGCTCGAAGAAGACGAGCTTGATATGTCAGTGCTTGCTTCCATAGGCAAGGGCATTGCGTGGATATTCGCACCGCTCGGCTGGGGCAACTGGCAGGCAGCTGTTGCATCAGTCACAGGTCTTGTTGCAAAGGAAAATATCGTCGGTACTATGGGTACACTTTACGGCGGCGGAGAAGAAACTACCTGGGAAGCACTCGCTGCAGCGTTTACA
>CADBQZ010000141.1 GCA_902796865.1 uncultured Ruminococcus sp.
AACCCAGTCAAATCGGATAAAACAGAGAATTGTTACTAAGGAATTCATATAATAGAGTAGACAAATGCACTATTATATGGTATAATAACATAGATAGTGACCTATAACATTCACTGAATAAATAATAAAGATAAAAAATACAGTGACAAAAAATAAACTATAGGCAAATATATACATAATCAATGAGGAGGAAAAATATTTATGACTTTAAAGAAAATATTAGGTTCAGTCACGGCATTAGTTTTATCGGCTGCTTCGCTTACTTGTGCCGTACCTAATGCAATCAAAACTCAGGTCTCAGCATCAGAAAGCTTCAATTATGCAGAGGTACTGCAAAAATCTCTCTATTTTTACGAATGCCAGCAGGCAGGCCCGCTCCCGGATTGGAACAGAGTTGAATGGAAGGGCGATGCCACTATGAATGACTATATCAAAGGCGGCTGGTACGATGCCGGAGACCATGTTAAATTCAATCTTCCTATGGCATACTCCGCAGCTATGATAGCCTGGGGACTATATCAGTACCCTGACGGCGTAAAAAAATGCGGCGAACTTACAAACTATGTGAACAATCTTGAATTTGTCCTTGATTATCTTGCAGAATGCGATCTGGGCGATGAAGCCGTATATCAGGTAGGAAACGGTACAGAAGACCACAGATGGTGGGGACCTGTTGAGCTTTATGAATACGGCCAGGAAGAAAACGGCAATGACTACAGAAATGAAAGACCTTACTATAAAGCGTCCGAAGGCTGTTCAGCAGTATTCGGCGAAATGGCTGCCGCTCTTGCTGCCGGTGCCTGTGCTCTTGACAAAGTAAAAAGCATCAGCGCCTCTAAAAAGGCTGAATATATAGCTCATGCAGAAAACCTTTTCAAGCTTGCTGATGATTCAAAAAGCGATGCCGTTTACAAAAAAAGTGATGCCCAGAACTTCTATGACTCGTCCCATTTCTATGATGAGCTTTTCTGGTCGGCAAACTGGCTTTATATCGCAACAGGAGAAAAGTCATATTTAGATAAGGCTAAGAGCTATATTCCGAATCTTGGCAAGGAACTCGGGAGCGATGAACTTAAATATTCATGGGCACAGTGCTGGGACGACGTTCAGCAAGGCGGTCTTCTTCTTTATGCACAGAATACCGGAGACGACTTTTACATCAGCCGTGTAAAAAGACATCTCGATCATCTTGCAGATGAAGAAGTCAAAGTAGACGGAAAGCTTGTTTATATACAAAACTGGGGTTGTTTAAGATATGCTACAGCCTGCGGATTTGTTGCGGCTGTTGCCTGTGACACACTTCCCTTCTCTGAAAGCGATAAAACCAAATATAAAAAATTCTATGAAGATCAGATAAACTATTCATTGGGCGATAACCCATTAAATATGAGCTATGTTGTTGGATACGGTGATAAGTATCCTATGAATCCACACCACAGAACAGCACACAGCTCATGGAAAAACGATCTTAAAGTACCTGAAACAAACCGCCACATAATCTATGGTGCGCTTGTAGGCGGTCCTACTCAGGCAGGCGAATACGAAGACGATAGAAATAACCACATCAACAATGAGATAACCACCGACTATAATGCAGGCTTCACAGGACTGCTTTGTAAAATGGTAGACGAATACGGCGGTGAAACGGACAGCTCCTTCCCGGAACCAGAAGTAAGAGATGATGAGCTTTACGTTGAAGCTATGATAAAACAGTCAAGCACAAGCGGCGTCACTTTAAGTCTTAAAATGACAAATCATACCGCATGGCCGGCAAGAGTTGTAAACAATCTGTCTTACAGATATTATTTTGATGTTTCGGAAATTATCGCTGCCGGATTCAAGCCTGAAGACATTGAGGTTAGAGTTGACAGAGATCAGGCAAAAATGTACGGCGATGATAAGGCAGCTGAATTCTCACCGATCACCCAGTACAAAGATAATATATACTACATCGAAGTCACATACAAAAACGGCGAAGTAGTATTGCCGATCTCCGAAGGACGTCATCAGTGTGAAACTATGCTTGCACTTGTATTCCCGAATTACGGTTCAGGCTGGAATGCTGAAAACGATTACTCCAACCAGGATCTTATCGGTGCTGAAGATCCTGTAAAAACAGATAAAATAACTGTATACGAAAATGGTGTTCTGATATACGGTACTGAGCCGGACGGAACAAAGCCTGAAAAGTCTGATCCTTCCGTTAAGCCGGAGCCATCTAAAATAAAAGGCGATGTAAATATTGACGGTAAATTCAACGTATCAGATGCTGTACTTATGAGCAAATATCTGACAAAACAGAAAAAACTGACTGAACAGGGCGCTGAAAACGGAGATATGAATGAAGATAAGAAACTTAACGTTTTCGACCTTGTTATCATGAAAAAACAGCTTGCTAAGTAATATCTCCTGATAAAACGGCAAGGCGTATAAAAAATAAACACACCCATATGCTTTTTAATAAGCCTGTGGGTGTGTCTTTGTCTGCAGCTTGTTGTTTTATTATAACTAAGGCAATACCTCACAAAGATCGTGCGGTATTGCCTTAAATTTTCACTTTTTGTGCTTTTTCGCAAGTATTTTTGCTATTTCCATAGCATCCATTATATTCACTTTGCCGTCCTTATTAAAATCAGCCGTATCCGGAAGCATCACTCCCTTTCTTTGGGCAAGCATTCGTGCAATGTATGTACAGTCAAGAACATTAAGTTTATTGTCACCGTTAGAATCGCCTATCAGCACTGGTGGTGCTGTGGTCGTTACTGATGTTATCATATTTGAAACAGTTGATGACGCAGCAGTTGTAACAGGAGCAGTTGTAGTTTCAGAAGTAGTTTTTACATCTGAGACTGTTGTTTCAGATGTCGAAATATAAGGTAAATACCATGTGGAAAAAGCAACTGTCGTAGTTTGCTTTTCTGTTGATGTTGTCTGCTTTGATGTCGTACTAACAACTGTAGTTACAGTAGTTTTAATTGTTGTCGTTGCTTCAATCGTAACTGTTGTTGTTATGACCGGTCTTGCTC
>CADBQZ010000142.1 GCA_902796865.1 uncultured Ruminococcus sp.
CTGATTTCTTTTGTCTTACTTTTCTTTTTCAGCCGAAAAGAAAAGTAAGCGTGTTCTTTGGTCACTTTCTTACACGAGTAAGAAAGTGACAGAAAAAAAGATTTTTCAGCATTTCTTTGTATGCACAAAGAAACGCTTGCAAAGAAAAGCACAAACTTTCTTTTACACAAAAGAAAGTTTGATAAAGAAAGAAACATTAAGAAATTCGTCAGCAATACTGCGTATCAATTAAGCAGGTCTCGATTTAGTTTAGTCTTATTTAGGCTTTGACGATTTCTTTGAAAGCATCGCAAAAGGCTGCCTGTCGGGAATTAGAAGAAAAAATAGAATTAGAAGAGACAGGGCGTTTGTCTTCCGGGGTCACCCGGGCGACAGGGCGACTGGGTGCAGCGTCACGCTGCCCGGTCGGGAATTAAAAAGATGAAATAGAATTAAAAGGGACAGGGCGTTTGTCCTCCGGGGTCACCCGGTTACCACATGATATCTTCTATTTCTTCAAAGCTCAGCTGAGGCTGGAGCGCCATATTTATCCCGGCGGATATTACAGAAGATGCTCTTTGCATGAGCCTGTCTACGTCACGGGGCGCTACCATCATGTTCGGGAGCTTTTCGGGAGTCCTGCTGCCGGTAAGTTCGTCTGCTATCGTGTGCATATCTACTACTGTAGGTACTCCAACGGCTATGACCGGAACGCCTAACGTACTTTTAGAAAGTTCTTTGCGGCTGTTCTGAACACCGCTGCCGGGAGAAATGCCCGAGTCGGAAAGCTGTATCGTCCGCCCGAGCCTTTCAATGCTCCGGCAGGCAAGAGCATCTACGGCGATTATACATTCCGGCTCGACCTTCTGCGCCGCAGCTTTTATAAGTTCAGCTGTTTCTATACCGGTCTGTCCAAGGACACCGCCTGATATTACACTTACGGGGCGCAAGTCCGAAAGAAATTCCGCTTCGTCGGAATATTCTTGCCTCAGGTGCCTTGTGGCAAGGACCTTTGAGGCGGTCATAGGACCTAAAGCATCGGGAGTTATAGAGCTGTTTCCAAGCCCGGCAACAAGGACAGTGCCGCTTGTGAGAAAGCCTGAAAGCTCGTCGGCAAACTCTTTGCACATTTCTCGAAAATCTGTTGAAAACATTCCGAAAGAGCGTCCTTCTAAAGTGACATACCTCCCTTTTCTTTTGCCTATAGGTTCGCCGCTTTTGTCATCGGCTATGATTATTTCGGTGATGCTGAATACCTCACCACGCTCTCTTTTTTCTATGCCGTTTGAAATATGATTTTCAGCGCTTTCAAGCGCAAGATCTGTTCTGGCGTTCATTTTATCAATACCCTTTCTTGTCTTGTGCATTATGCTTTAATTTGATATGGATTTCTTAATATATTATTTTGATTTTGCCTATTGCATTTTTCTGCGCCTGATAGTATAATAGTAAATAGTATTGGTGCAGTATTGCACATACAGGCGCTCATTACACCTGTATTTTTAAAGCAGCGGTCGTGTCCGATTTTTTATTAAATCTGTGCTGCTTTTATTCTATGCTATTTTTTTTAGATTATTATCGCTTATTATTGGCAATAATAATTTTAATTATTTCAGTATGTAGGAGGTGCAGCAAAATGCCAAATATTAAATCCGCTATCAAGAGAGTTAAGGTAAACAAGACAAAAGCAGCCGCTAACAAGGCAAGAAAATCAAACCTTAAAACTGTTATAAAGAACGCAGAGATCATGTGTTCAGAAAATTCTGCTGATAAGGCAGAGGCAGTTAAGGTAGCTATAAAGAAAGTAGATCAGGCTGCCGCTAAGGGTCTTATCCACAAGAAAAAGGCTAGCAGAAAAAAATCTCAGCTCGCAAAGAAGCTCAATGCAGCAGGCTGATGATCGTAATTGTTAAATCAGATCAAATCAGATTAATAATGCATATAGTAGGCGTGTCTTTACTGACACGCTTATTTTTTGCGAGTAGCTTCCTTTAGCTGCAAAAATTGTGAGGAAAGCCGATTTTTTTGTAAAAAAATAAAAAAATAAAAATCCTCTTGACAAAATCGAATATATTGTGTACAATTAAATTGTAATCAATATATTCGCAAAGCAAAAGGAGGATACTATTATGAAAATCTATGATTTTAAAGTAAAAGACATAAACGGAAAAGAAGTTTCAATGTCTGAATTTAAAGGAAAAGTTATGCTTATTGTAAATACAGCAACGGGCTGTGGCTTCACTCCGCAGTATGAAGGTCTTGAGGAACTTTACGATAAATACAAGGACAAGGGGCTTGAGATACTTGACTTTCCGTGCAACCAGTTCGGTGGGCAGGCACCAGGAAGCGATGATGAGATAGCAGATTTCTGCAAACTCAACTTTAATGTTAGCTTCAGGCAGTTCTCGAAGATAGAGGTCAATGGTGATAATGCTGATCCTCTTTACAAGTATCTTAAATCGCAGAAAGGCGGTGTGATGGGAAGCAAAATAAAATGGAATTTTACAAAATTTCTGGTAGATAAAAAGGGAAATGTCGTTGACAGATTTTCACCTATGACAAAACCGGAAAAATTAGAATCTGATATAAAGGAGTTGTTATTATGAGATATACATATGAAACAGAGGGCGTTTGTGCAATGCAGATAAGCTTTGACATAAACGGGGACAAAATAAGCAATATTGAATTTATGGGTGGCTGCAACGGCAACCTTAAGGCTATCTCAAAGCTCGTTGACGGCTGGACGGTTGACGATATAGAAGGAAAGCTTATCGGCAATACCTGTGGAAGAAGAGGGACTTCCTGTGCCGATCAGCTTGCAAAGGCTGTCAGGGCTGCATACGAAGAGGCAGGCGCATGAACAAGGAAGACAGCTTAAAGCTTTCAAATCAGCTATGTTTTCCGCTTTATGCCTGTTCCAGAAAGGTGATAAAGATATACAATAGCCTGTTAAAAGATCTTGACATAACTTATCCGCAGTATATAACCATGATGGTATTGTGGGAAGAAAAAGAACTTTCGGTCAAGGAACTTGGAAAAAAATTGTATCTTGATTCCGGAACACTCACACCTCTGCTAAAAAATCTTGAGGCAAAGGGCTTTGTTGCCAGAAACCGCAGCGATAAAGACGAGAGGGTGCTTATCGTCAGTATAACGGACAAAGGTGAAAAACTTAAGGAAAAAGCATACAGCGTACCGGATAGCATTGCGGGCTGTGTTTGTCTGGAACCAGAAGAGGCACATATGCTCTATAGGCTTTTGTACAAACTTCTTGGGGAAAACGAGAAATTTTGACGTCAGTTCTATGTTTGCCTTACAAATATTATCTCAGAGGTTTGACATAATCGGACAAATAGTGTATAATTGTATTCAGATAGAAAAATCAAACCGAAAAGAAAAATAAAGGCGACAAAATGGCAGCGAAAAGAAAAAGAAAGAAAAAGATGAAATTATCAGCCAAGATTTACCGTTACAGGCGGCTTATACTAGCACTGTCGGTACTATTTGCGATAATCATGTTTTTTATAATAAGTTCTGTGAGTACTGATGAAAACGGTGACAAAGGAATACAGACCGTTTCGAGCGAACAGCTGATATTTGAATTCCTTACAAATGAGATGGAATTGAACGAAGCGGCAGCCTGCGGAGTGCTTGCTAATATCGAAAAGGAAAGCGGCTTTGACTGTGATAATACAGAGCGTGGTTATACATGGGAAGAAGGCGCAGGCTATGGGATATGTCAGTGGACTAACTATCCCAGAACAAGCGACAGCGGCAGGCGCACCCAGCTTATAGATTGGTGTAATGAAAATGGCTTTGATTACAAGTCTCTTTCAGGACAGTTGAATTTTTTGAAGTACGAGCTTGAAAATGATTCAACATTCACCGAAGACGTTACTGAAAAGCTGAAAGAAGTTTCAAATGATGCACAGGGCGCTTATGAAGCAGGCTACTGCTGGTGCTACAGCTTTGAAGTCCCCGAGGGATTTGATGAAGGTGTTTCCGAGAGCAGGGGAGAGCTTGCAAGGAATAAATACTGGCCTAAATACGGCGTTGGTTCATCATCAAAGCCGAAATAGGATAAGATTGATTTTTAATTTATAAGGGAACGCTCTCTCTTGCAGAGCGTTCCCTCTTTTAAAAAGCCCCACCGGGGCTTTTTAAAATTCACCCTTTGCAGAGCGCCTGAACGCCAGGGATTTCGCCCTCTGCGGAGGGCGACAGGGACGCTGTCCCTTGACCCTGCAAGCTTTTGAAAAAGCTTGACCAAAACTTTTAGATTTA
>CADBQZ010000143.1 GCA_902796865.1 uncultured Ruminococcus sp.
CCTGCCTGTGTAAAATATCTGTCATAATGATTTATCGCTTTTATTCTTTCTTTTTCGGGAAGCGGCTGAAGCCTTTGCTTTAGCTGTGTCAGATAATCATATTTTGTCATTTTATGATTTTACTCCTGTAAAAAATATATCGTCGGCAGTATATAAAGATACTGTCTTTGAATGACTTTCTGCATAAAGCTTGTAAACCTACAAACTCTCCATAATATATTATAACTCAAATGCAATAAAATGTCAACTTAACTTTTTCAAAGAGAAGCGTACAATTGTGGATCTTATGATAGCGCAAATAACTTGTTCCTAAGAATTTAAAAGTATTGACAAAACTGAAAGAAAAATGTATAATGTATATTATGATATAAAAACGATCATAAAGGAGGAAATATTAATGAATTACAAAAAAATACTGGCGGCATTTGCATCAGGCGCTATGATAGCTTCCATGAGCTTGGGAATTTCTGCTCATGAGGCTGGCAAGATCGACACTATGATAGAAAACATGACGACAGAAGAAAAAATAACACAAATGATAATGCCGGCGTTCAGAACGTGGCAGGATGAGGATGGAAATCAAACTAATGTCACAGAGCTTAACGGTGAACTTGAGGCACTTTTAGAGCGGCATGGGTTCGCAGGTGTGATATTATTCGGACAAAATACTCCGTACACCGAAAGTAATGTACGTCTTATAGATGAAATACGGAAGACCGGCATGGCAGACGAAGGAAGACCCGATTTGTTTATTGCTGTTGATCAGGAGGGCGGTACTGTTTCAAGACTTGGTCAAGGCTGTCAGTTCGGAGGCAATATGTCGCTTGGTGCTGTTAATGATACGGATGTTACAAAAAAAGCAGCAGGCATTATTGGCTCAGAATTGAAAGCGATAGGATACAATGTCGATTTTGCACCGGTCGTTGATGTGAATAATAATCCGGGAAATCCTGTTATAGGTGTTCGCTCATTTTCTGATGATCCGGAAATGGTCGTTGCTCATGCAGTAAGTTTTATAGAAGGCTTGCATGAAAATGGTATCGCTGCGGCATTGAAACATTTTCCGGGTCATGGAAATACAAGTACAGACAGTCATACCGGTCTGCCGCTTATAAGCAGTACATATGATGAATTGAAAAAATGTGAATTCATACCTTTCCAGGCTTCTATAGATGCAGGTGCCGAAATGGTCATGACGGCACATATACAGTATCCTAATATAGAAAAAGAAACATATATATCTAAAAAGACGGGAGAAATGATAAATCTTCCTGCGACTCTTTCAAAAACTATCATAACTGATATATTGAGAAAAGATATGGGATTTGACGGAATAGTTGTTACAGACAGCATGGTAATGGACGCTATTAGAGAGCATTTTGATGCTCTTGATGCTGCAAAGATGGCGATAAATGCCGGAGTTGATATATTACTTATGCCTTATGAGATAAATTCTTCGGAAACCATAGAAGAATTTGAGGAATATATTGATTCACTTGTTGAAATGACGAATAAAGGTGATATAGATATTGAAATGATAAACAGTGCCGTCAGAAGGATATTTGAACTTAAAGAAAAACAGGGTCTGTTAGATGGCGGATATGGTGCTGCGGATATTGAAGCTGTGGTGAAAAACGCAAAAGAAACAGTAGGTTCTGCGGAGCATCATGCAGAAGAATTTGAGATAGCAAAAAAATCCATAACTCTTTTGAAAAATGATGATAATACTTTGCCTATAAAGAATAATGGTGAAAAAACGGTCATACTTACAGCATATGATGATGAGCTTATGTCTATGAAATATGGAGTTGATCTGTTAAAGTCGAACGGCTATCTTAACAGCAGTACAGAAGTAGTTATAGATACATATAAGAACATGAGCGACGATGAACTTAAAGACATTGTAAATGGAGCAAAAAATGTTATCATAATCACTGAATTATATGGCTCATCCGGATTGGACCCGGCCGGTAAATCAGGAGTTATGTTTTCAAAAGTTGATAAGCTTATAGAAAATACACATCAGAACGGTGGAAAGGCAATAGTTATAAGCTGTTATCTTCCTTATGATACAGCAAGATTCCAGAATGCTGATGCAATATTAGCAGCATGGTCTATGAAGGGAATGAGTGAAGACCCAAGAGTGAGTGAAAATGGGGTCAAGGCATACGGTCCGAATATGCCGGCAGCGATATACTTATCGTTTGACTGCGATGAAAAGCCGACAGGCAAGCTTCCGTTAAATATTCCCAAGCTTACAGATAATTATGAATATTCACAGGAAATGCTTTATGAAAGAGGCTATAGTATAAGTTATAGCGATCCAATACTCGGTGATGCAAACGGCGATGGTAAGCTTGATGTATTAGATGCGGTATATATTGCAAGAAAGCTTGCACAGCATAATGGAGATGAACTTCCGGAAATTGCTGATTTCAATAAGGATAATATAGTGAATATAAGTGATGCCGCAGCTATTGCAAGGTATCTTGCAAATGCAAAAAGGCATTAAGTTCTTTTAATCAGATAAAAAAGCCTGCTTCTGTTAGAGGCAGACTTTTTTGCTGTAAGATCAAATTGCAGATTTGGAAAATTCATTTGCCGCAAAGTATTTTTTCGGCATTTTTTATTCGTTCCTCAGACGGCGGAGATACTTTGTTGAGCTCATAGGGTATGCCGAGCTTTTCCCATTTGAATGCGCCCAGTGAATGATAGGGGAGTATCTCAGTCTTTTTGACATTTTTGAGTTTGCTTATAAAATCAGCGAGCTTTTTTAAGTCTTCATCAAAGTCGCTGTATCCCGGAACGAGTACATGACGTATCCATACAGGTTTACCTATCTCAGACAGATATTCAGCCATATCGAGGATATTTTTATTGTCTGCACCAGTCAGGGCTTTGTGGCGTGAAGGATCTGCTTCCTTTATATCCAGCATAAGAAGATCGGTGTATTTCATAAGCTCATTGAATTCAGAGAAAAACGGCTCACTGCGTGAAAAGGGATTTCCGGCTGTATCTATTACTGTAGAGACATTTTCTTTCTTTGCGAGTCTGAAAAGCTCAGTAACAAAGTTTATATGAAGAAGCGGCTCTCCGCCGCTTACAGTTATACCGCCTTCATCTTTCCAGTAAGCTTTATATCTCATAGCTTTTTCCAGTATCTGTTCGGCAGTCATCGGCTCTCCGCCGGTCATATTCCACGTATCCGGATTGTGACAGTATTTGCAGCGCATTTTACAGCCCTGCAAAAAAACTACAAAGCGTATGCCCGGTCCGTCCGCCGCACCAAAAGTTTCAAGCGAGTGTATATTTACAGTTTCTGACATTTATATACTCCTATATTTATGTTATGGGACGCTTAAAAAGCGTCCCATTTTTTATTACATTACGTCGTGACAAGTCCTTGCTATAACATCGAGCTGCTGCTCACGGTTAAGATCAATGAACTTTACTGCATATCCTGATACACGGATAGTGAAGTTTGCATATTCTTCTTTTTCAGGGTGTTCCATAGCATCTATGAGCTTATCTTTTGTAAATACATTGACATTCAGGTGATGTGCGCCTTGTGCAAAATAGCCGTCAAGTATATTTACAAGATTTTCTACCTGTTCCTCCTCTGTATGACCTAAAGCATCAGGATTGATAGTCTGTGTATTTGAGATGCCGTCGAGAGCATATTCATAAGGAAGCTTTGCAACAGAATTGAGAGAAGCAAGAAGTCCGTTTTTTTCAGCACCGTAAGAGGGATTTGCTCCCGGTGAAAGCGGTGCTCCGTCTTTTCTTCCATCAGGAAGAGCAGAGGTTGCCTTGCCGTAAACAACGTTTGAAGTGATAGTGAGTATAGATGTTGTAGGCTCAGAATCACGATATGTGTGGCACTGCTTTACTTTTCTGAGGAAGTTCTTTATGAGCCATACGCCGATCTCATCAGCACGGTCGTCATCGTTTCCGTAGCGTGGGAAATCGCCGATAGTTTCAAAATCTGTTACTATGCCGTCTTCGTCACGGATACATCTTACCTTTGCATATTTTATAGCGCTGAGAGAATCTACAACGTGTGAGAAACCGGCGATACCGGTTGCGAATGTGCGGCGGACATTTGTATCTATGAGAGCCATTTCGGCAGCTTCGTAATAATACTTATCGTGCATATAGTGGATAAGATTAAGTGCGTGTACATATACACTTGCAAGCCAGCTCATCATATCGTCAAACTTTTCCATTACTTCGTCATAATCGAGGTATTCGGAAGTGATCGGTACATATTTAGGACCTACCTGAACTTTTGTTTTTGTATCAACACCGCCGTTTATGGCATAAAGCAGGCACTTTATAAGATTTGCTCTTGCACCGAATAACTGCATTTCTTTACCTGTTTCGGTCGCAGAAACGCAGCAGCATATCGAATAGTCATCGCCCCATTCAGGACGCATAACGTCATCGTTTTCATACTGTACGGAGCTTGTCCTTATTGAGATCTTAGCCGCATAATCACGGAATGCCTTCGGAAGCTTTGAGCTATAAAGTATCGTAAGATTCGGTTCTGGAGAAGGACCCATATTTTCAAGTGTATGGAGAAAACGGAAATCGTTCTTTGTTACCATAGGTC